>JBJTSS010000292.1:0-12203 GCA_046079785.1 Bacteroidota bacterium | reverse complement strand
TTCAATCCAAAATGGCTTGAACCAGGTAACGGTTACGCTCGGGGTTGTTACGCGCCACCAATTCCGCAGAGAAACCCGTACAAAACAATAGAGCCCCCAGCAAGACCAAAGTCAACGACAAATAGAAAAGGGGCTGGTCGGTCACATCCCGATGGGGAGCACCGATTGAAACCAAATACAATTTCCTTACGATAAGCCATGCCGTCGAAAGGGCCCCCATAACAAAGGCCAAACTCCCCATGGTTCCAAAAAAGTGCATGGGCTTGCGTCGGAATTTCGAAATAAAATAAATCGACAATAAGTCCAAAAAGCCATTCACAAAACGCTCAAGCCCGAATTTGGTGTGGCCGTATTTGCGGGCACGGTGCTGCACGACCTGTTCTTCGATCTTTTTGAATCCCGACCATTGGGCTATGACTGGAATGTAGCGATGCATTTCGCCGTATACTTCGATGCTTTTGACCACCTGAAGGCGGTAGGCTTTGAGCCCGCAATTAAAGTCATGTAGATTACGGACCCCGGAAAGACTTCGGGTTGCCGCATTGAATAATTTGGTTGGAATGGTTTTGGAAAGGGGGTCAAAGCGCTTTTTCTTCCATCCGGACAAGAGGTCCAAGCCCTCGTCACGCATTCGCTGAAGCATGCCGGGAATTTCATCGGGGGAATCCTGCAAATCCGCATCCATGGTAAAGACAACCTGGCCACTAACCCGCTCAAAACCCACCTGCAATGCGGCTGATTTGCCGTAATTACGTTGAAAACGAATGCCTTTGACCCTGGGGTTCTTTTGCCTCAACGCTTCGATTACCTCCCAACTGCCGTCGCTGCTTCCATCATCGACATACCAAATTTCATAGTGCAACCCCTCCCTGCCCAGAACTTCCTCCAACCACGCATTCAACTCCGGTAGGGACTCCGCTTCGTTGAGCAATGGAATAACAACAGAAACATCCATCATCTTCAATCGTTTAATACTTCTTGGGAAGAGTTACCGAAGGGATCTTCCTTCCGACGCACAAAAAGTCCAACAATCAGAGCAAAAAAGATATTCATCAATGAGGACAACAAAAAAGCTGAACCCAGTGAACGAAAGTCTTGCCGGAAACTGCGCTTTTCGAAGGACTCCATGGCTTTGGCTGCATCATCTTCATCCATACCAAAGGATTCAAAACTCTCTTCCATCTTGACCACCATAATTTCTTTGACACGAATGTGCAATTCCGGATCGACCACATTGTAAAGTACGGCGGTGAACAAAATACCCACCAAACTTCCCAAAACTGCCGTCATAAACGCCTGAACCACCGCCCGACCGTAAGGATACCCTACGGCAAAATCTTTGCGGTCTTCGAGGCAGGATAGGAGCATGGCTAAAAAAAGCATCGCAATGGAAATCAAGGAATTCCATCCCGAAACCAGCCAATTCAAATTAATCATATAGGCCAAGAGCATCAGCAAGACACTCACCAAACCCAAGAGTAACCCAAAACGCAAAACAACCGATTTATTCATAAAAATTATTGAGGAGTTCGAAAATACACTGCCACCCAGCCCCCGGCCATCAAATGCCATACCCAGCGAAACGCCGATAAGCGGAGCGCTAAGGTTGCCGGCGTTTGGTTTTGAATTTGTGCCTGCAATTGACTCAAGGTACCCGAGGCATAATTGGTTTCCAGAACTCCCGAGGCCATGCCCAAATTTTGAAGCTGGTCGTTCAAATAGTCTTGCCAAAAATCAGGACTTAAGGTACCCACGAGCCAAACGACCAAACCAAACGAAAGGGAGGCCACCAATCCACTGCCAGCACTGAACATCAAACCGTGGGTTACTTTGAGGTCACCACCGCGGATATGGTATTTGAGGTGTCGAACCCCAGCAACCAACCATCCCAACGTAACAACACCCAAAAGAAGGCGAAATTGACCCAAAGGGTGCACCGGTGAAAAAAAGTACACCGCTGCCGATACAATAATCGCCGTCAGCGTATTGCCCAAACCATACAAGAGAAGAATACGACGCATATCAGATGCTCAACCAAATTGAATTCCAATCCATGAGGCGCACATGCTTGGGGGTTGGGCTCTGCGTTTCGTAAGCTTGAACACAGGCCACCAAGGGCAAGAAATCGGCAAGATTCTCCGAAGGCGACCAAACCGAGGAAAGCCAGGCGGTATCGGTAGATTCTTGGCGCAAATACACAAAAAGCCCTGTAAAGACGGACTCGATGGCCGAATCTGGGGCCAAGGCCCTGCACTCCGCTAACATATCCTGCAGAGGTTCTTGGACCAAATCCCGGGAGGCGAGTACTTCTTCGTAGGCCATGAGATGTTCCTGGTCCTCCAATTCGGGACTAATAACAAAAGATTCAACAAAGTCATCCATGCTCGGCTCGATCCCTTCCTCCCTGCATTCGTCCACGTAGTGTAACAAATGCAAGAGATCCGTACCCATTCCGGCACAGGCGTTTTCGAAACGATCCCAAGCGGATTCATCCCATTCTTCTTCGGCTCCTTCGCTCGTCAAAAGAGCAAGAATATACAAATCCACCAAAAAAGCCCCGGAAGAACCGACCAACCATGCAGAACGATCGGCGTCCTCCACATAATCCTTAAGCAACTCAATATGCAGCACGGACTTTTCTAAGCCACCTGCCGTAGGCAAAACCAATGCTTTTACCTCTAGGAATCGTTCCTTCCATAAGGCATCCAGGGGCACTTGGGTTAGCGATGCCAGGCTACGCCCCGCCTTGTGCTGCTCGCAGAGCCAACAACCCATAACCAAGCCTCGAAGCGCTGCTTCGACTGTTGCTGGTGACTTCATGCGTTAAAATTAAGCCTTCGAAGCCAAGAGCGTGCGTTTTGGCCCGATAACTGCCCAAATGGAGGCTTTGAAGGGAAACGATGCATAGGCCTGGGATACCCCTTTGGTGTACGATGGAAAGGGTGGGGCCGGTTCCGATGAACGGGCCGAACTCGATGCATAACCCGGATCAAAAACAACCCATCCATTGGGTTGACCCTGGTCCATGGCCTCCTTCACCTGGGCTTCTAGGCCCAAGACTTTTTCTGGGCCGTCGGTCAACGCTTGGACAACCCGGTTAAGCCAACGGGAACGACGTCGGGGATCCAAACTTTGACCCGCCTCCAAGGCCGCCAAAAATGCATACTGGAGGCCCGCTTGCCCAAATTCAGCGGCCGGAAACTCCACATCTTTGGACTCACTATCGCCCGGTTGATGATCGGAACAGAGGACGGAAATCGTGCCATCCAAAAGCCCCTCCATCAGGGCCCTGCGATCGTGCTCTCCACGCAATGGCGGGTAAACTTTGAAAGCGGTTCGAAATCCTTGGACATCGTTTTGGGTCGACATCAAATGATGGGCAGCAACCCCACAACTTAGCGACAAACCTTGGGACAAGGCATCGCGGACTTTGGCAACAGACTCCGCGCTGGAAATTTTGGAAAAATGAAGCTGGGCTGGACCGTTGAGGTAACGAAGCAAGGCCAAATCCCTTTCGATGGCCAGCGTTTCGGCCACGGTGGGACTCCCGGCCAAGCCCCATTGAACCGAGAGAGGGCTTTCGTGCACTTGGGCTCCTCGACTCAAACCGAGTTCGCTGGGCACAACCATCAAAGGCAGACCGGTCATACCCCCGTATTGCAAAAGTCGAAGCATGGAACCTGCATCCGGGATTGGGTTATTGGCATTCGAAAACGCAGAGGCACCGTGGTGTTTCAAATCCAACATATCGCTGCAGGCTTGGCCCGCCAAATCTTCGGTTAAGGCGGCCGCTATCCGAACGTCAACCGGCAAATGAGCAGCCTGCATGCGCAGGGATACGACTTCCCCACCGCTTTGAAGCACCGGACGGGTGTCGGGTTGCAACAAAACCCGGGTAAAGCCACCGGCCAAGGCCGCCATACCCCCGCTTTCCAGGGTTTCTCTGTTCTCGAAACCCGGCGTACCAAAATGCGCGTAGAGATCCGTGAAACCACGGGATAGATGCAAATCCGCGGAGGCCAAGACGACGGCACCCGAAGCTTTGAGGTTCGTGCCGGTTTTGGTGACGATCCCGTCTTCGATCAAAAAATCGGCCCTTGACCCTGCCTTGGCTTTGGACCGCAGGTGGATCGGCAGAGGGCCGTGAAATAGCGCGTTTCGGACGAGGATTTTCATGCTTTGCGCCACCCAAGTAGCGCTGCTTCAAAGGCCAAAAATACCAAGCAAGCGCCGATTAACCACCCGATCAAGGAACCCCTTGCCCCAGAAAAACCAAAAGTCTTTCCCATGGAAGTCCCTTGATTCCGGGGAGCCACCTTGGCGTCAGGGTACGATTTCTTTAAATCATCCTCATTCATCGTGCTCAAATCCGATTCCAGAGGCTCCCGATTCAAAGCAAACCATGGAGGGGAAGGACGTAAAGCCCCTGGATCCAAACGATAAAACCCGGGGGAGGCCTGTTCCATAGCCATCCGAAGGAGACATCGGCCGTTTGAAATCCGAGGAAATGGGCGCCAGGCTTTTGGGTCATCCTCCAAGGCTTCCAGGGGCCTCATTTTCCATTCCGAAGGGTCTTTCCAGGTGGCCGGCAAGGGCAAGGACCATTCCCTGGCCCCACCAAGGGTACCGGTCAAGGCTGGGGAACGCAAAGACCCCAGGGCCAAACGGTACCAAACCGGCAAAAAAAGATCATGGCGTACGAAGTCCGTCCATTCATCCTGAAGCGGTACGGTGAAACGGTAATAGTCCCCCTCCCCCAGGCTTTTTTGGAGCACGAAAGGGTCACCGTTGCTGAGTCCCAAAAGCACCCGGTCACCTGCTTCTACCTGAACACGGCGGTAACAACGCACATCGGGTAAGGCATCGGGTTGGGGTTGACGTGTTAAGGCTTGACCCAAAAAGGCCTGGGAGAGTTCGAGTCTTTGCATTCGAAAACGTCCGCGGACCAAATTCTCGGAACCGGGCTCCTCTTGGCGGGTCGGGGTAGGCCTCGCATCCTTGACATTGGCCGGAACGCCTTCTAGCATAACAACAGATTCACCGCTTTGGACCCAGGCCTCGATCGAGGACTGAATTCCCGAATAAAGTGAAGCGGGTAGGCCTTCGACCACCAATAAATCCACCGAATCCAAATCAGGCAAGACAGGTTGGCGAATCGAATGGACTTCGCTTTGGACCAAGGTATCGGTGGCCCAAACGGCCTGCACAAAGGGGTTGGCCTGTTCATTGACCAAGTGCAAGACCTTGACCTTGCGATGCATAGGCAACGAAACGTAATACATGTTATCGGAGGGAAATCCGGGATCATTGAGGCTCAAGGTCACCAAACCAGCCTCTGCCGGTCCTGGCACAAATTCAAACGTATCCAAACGCAAGGGTTGGCCCTCATCCCGCAGGCTCATCAAACTTTTGCGCTGATCAAACCACCGCAGTTCCGCTTGCAAAAGAAGACCCTGTGGCCATTCTCCGTAGATGCGGGTTCGGAACACCAAACGATTTCGTTGCCCTGGCCGTATCGTGCTTTCAAGAATCCATGCCGAGTCGATAACCGCATTGAAGTAGGAATCATGCCCCAACGAAACCAGGTTGGCCTTAAATCCATTGGCCGGCCGATCAAGGGACATTTGGTTTTTTTGGAAATCCGAAAAAATCCACGTCTGAACTTGCTTGAGTCCTTGGCTGCCCTCCTGATCCAAACGTCTTTGCAAAGCATCCCTTACAGCCGTTCCCCTTCGACGTTGATCGACGACCTGGACCTGGTCCAAGGATTCAAGAAGTCGTTGGGCGGACATCCACCCCCCCGACCATGGGGTGCGGTCGTTGGTCATCAAGGCATACCGAGTGTCCTGAGGGTTCATTTGAACCAGGCCCCGAATTAGGGTCTTGGCTTGCTCAAGTAAAAGGCCCTCCTCGCCGTCCCAAAGCATGCTGGGGCTGTTATCCAAATACAAGAGGTGCCGCTGTACCGAATTTTGACCGGCATACGGGGAATCGCTATTCCAACTAGGCTGAGCAAAAGCCAATACCAAGGCCACAATTGCCAAGATTCGCGTTGCCAATAACAACAAACGAAACAAGCGCTCTCGACGGCGCACCGGGATTTGCTGTTGAATTAGCCAATCCAATCGGGTAAACAAGGCTTTTTTGCGAAGACGAAAGCCAAAAAAATGAATGTAAAGAGGGACAAGTACCAAAGTCAGCCCCCATAATGCCGCCGGTTGACCCAATACCATGGGGCATTAAACGGATTCAGGCCAAACCCATGCCTCTGGAATAACCTGCGTGCGCACGCTTTCGAGGAAATTCAAAAGGTAAAGACCGCGATATTCCAAACAAACGGCGGTAAGCCAACGTCCGCGGACCCATCGCGGGGTGAGTCGGGCGGTGTAGCCCCGGCCCACCAACTCGTTCAACTTGGATTCAGCTAGATTTTTTTGGGCGTACAGACCCACCACTACCCGGTGAACCGGCCAGGAGGGAGAAAGGACGCTCGATCCCACGCTTTCCATGGGAGACTCTACCAAAGCTGGCCTCAAACAAGGGTCAAAAGGATCCGTGTTTCGGGAAAAAGGAACCCCTTGGAAGTCTTTGGGAAGGTAACCCGCCAAAGAAAGGGGCTGTCTTGGCAAAGGATCGGCTCCATCGGCTGTAAGGCCCCAACGAACGAAACCCACCACCAAAACCCAGGCCGCTGTATAAACCCAGGCCATGCGGCGAAGCTTGAATACCGGCTTCGAACGCTCACCATGCCGCAAAGCGTGGGATGGTTGGTTTACACTCTGAATTCGGGCTTGGACCGGAAGCCAGCCGTAGTGCGGATGGTCATCGGCTAATGGGCCGGAATCGGCCAACAATTCAATACCACCCTCCACTTGACGAAGAAGCCCCCAACCCTCCACATGCAGGGTTCCCCCTTGGGTCCTCACCGTAGCCAAAGCGGAAACCAGTGGTTCTTCCAAGGTAAAACCCTGGTGATGGCTTCCCTTAAGATCCTTGTCCGCCTCAAAAACCCAACGGTAACGGGGCGGACGCAGGCGTCGATCCGACACCTGCCAACGGGAACCCTCGACAGTATAAACCACACGGCCAAATCCGATCAGGGTGGCGGCGCTGCGCAGATGCAGCAATTGCTCTGGACTCAAAGGCCGTGGGCGGGGCATGCTCAAATTTACATCAAAGTTGTCGTCTCCATTCCAATTGGATCAGAGCGCCGCTGTACAATTCTTCGGCCCAACGGAAAGCCAAAGGGCCTTGCCGATTTCGGAAAACCAAGGACCAAACGCCTGATCGTTCGGTTTTCTTGTCCAAGGCGATATCCAACGAGGTAGGCCAACGGAGCGGGGATGAGGAAGCCAAGTCGGAACCCAAACCGTAGAGCATGACATCACCTCGCCAAAACCAGGATGAACCCATTGCGCCTTGGTATTGAAGGCCGGTATACGCCGTGGGTTGAAGGCCGGGCATGGCCACCCACCCGTCTTCATGAATCAAACCCCTCACCCCGCCTTGAATCGTTAGGCTATTTGGACCCACGGTTCTGCGAGTCCACCGAGTATTCCAATCCCAGGTGTAGTTCGAGGCCCTGTGGGTAGAGCGTACCCCAAAAACCTCTTGGTTGTCGGCTTCAAAAAACCGCCAATTGTTCCATCGCCCAAAGGCCAGTCGGTGATCCCCCTGCCAGGTCTTGAGCAACCCATGCTTCCATCGCGCATAGACTTCCCAGCGATTGATCGCCGCCCCGTAGGACTGCACCCGAAAGAGCGTAGGGAAACGTGTTGTCCAATCGTACAGGGAGGCTTGTTGAACAGAAGAAGTGACCCCCCCTTCCAAAAGACTGGACGGGGTGTTTGGGGAACCCCACGTACGTTCCCAACGAAAATTGGGTAAAATCACCCAGCGACTTTGGAGATCATCATTGACAAAAGCCAGGTTTGGCGCCAAGGTCCAGCGTTGGCGCAGGCCAGCTTGTTCCCAGCTCAACCCCAAGGTCCCTACTTGGCGATGACCTCCCAACGAATCGGTACTCCACAAGGCCGCGACCAACGAAGCAGAACCTACGAGGGTCCCTTGGTCCATTCGATACGAAGAACGATGCGCAAGGTTAATTCCCCATTCACTGAATCCATTCCCTCCGGCATAACCGTTGACCGAGACCCGGTTTTGGGTCATCAATCCCTCCAAACGCTTACTCTCGCGATCTTGCTCCCATTGAGGTCGAATCCAAAAATGCAAATACGGCGAGGTAGAGTCGCCAAGACTCATTTTGGTGGAGCGAAGCCGTGTTTCCAAAGTCCATTGCCTTCCGGAGGAATCGGGTGCAGACTGCATCCAAAAGGACGGTAAAAACGCCCGAATTCGAGGAAATTTGTCAGAAACGGTGGACATATCCCCAGCCGTTCCCTGCACGGATGCCAACCAATGCCATGATCGAGATGCTAGCAAGGCGGGGCCCGAACCGTTCCAACCCAGCATGGCTCTGGACCAGGGCCAGGCACCCAAGGTCCATTGCCGATGAGGCTTCTCCAAAGGCGCTGGGGTTTCCAGGGTCCAAAGGGGATAATCCAGAAATTCAATCCCTGTTCGTTCGGGAATACGCTCCAGCGAATCTTTGGGGTAGCGTAGCAAAGTCGATGAACTGTCTTCGCGCAGAAGCAATGGGTCGGTACTGTACCGAAACCATTCCGGCAGATGGGGATCGTACGAACGGACGATGCGAACCGGAGGACTGGTCATCATCGAGTCTTGACTTTGGGCCGACACGAATGGAGAGAGACCCAACAAAAGCA
Source organism: Bacteroidota bacterium (assembly GCA_046079785.1). GTDB lineage: Bacteria > Bacteroidota > Bacteroidia > UBA7662 > UBA7662 > SYHX01. Next base: position 3,417 of record JBJTSS010000292.1, on the reverse strand, counting down.
ACAAAATCAACCACCTACGTTTCATGGCTTCCATTCTTTGAGCCGATTTTCGGCGGTTCGAGTTATTTCGTCCGGCTCTCTGCCTTCGATCAAGTTCTGAAGAACGGCAATAGCCTGTTCCTTTTCTTTGACCGCGACAAGGTTATCGGCCAAAAGCAAAAGACCACGTCCGTACCATTCGCTAAACTGGGGCCAACGATCAGTCAAATCAAACAAGATATCTTGGGAAACACTATAGTCCTTGCGATCATACGCGATGGAGGCCAAATCGTACAAGGAACGGGCGGCCCATTCGTTGGTTGAAGAATCGGCAAGATTTCGTAACATACGTTGAGCGATGGAGGTCTGACCACGATAACGAGTCGCATTGGCCGCATGCCACAACAATTCATCCCGGTTATTTCGTCCCCACTCCGGTCCCGACCCAAAGCGCTTGACGAGTGAATCCACCGCAACATATTCCTTGAGTAACGTATACGCTCGAACTAGACCCATCACAGCGTCCAAACGCGAGGACTGTGAAAAGGTTCCTTCCAAAAGTTTGCGGTAAACGTCCGCCGAGCCCTGAAGGTTCTTGATGCCCATATAAACCGTTGCAAGTTTGAGCATCGCCCGTTCGGTAAAAAGGTTTTGGGGCATCTTCAATAAGGCTTCCAGATCTCGGCGAAGGGTCTCGGGATCCCCCACCTTTTCGGCGGCCACCGCCCGGTAATACAAGGCATTGGCCTTAAAGGACCCACCGGGGTACTCTTGCAGGTATTGGGTATAGGCCGCCAAGGCTTCAAAAAACTTCCCGGCATCCAAACTGTATTGAGCTGACTCAAAGAGAATGGAATCACGAGGATCATCTTGCAAAGCCAACAATCCGTTTTTGCCGGCGATGTCCAAGTACTTTTGAGGCTGGTTGTTACGAATACACCATTGCCTCAATTCAAAAAGAGCATCTTTGGCTTCGGGTAGACCGGCCGCCTCCTTAATCACCTCTTCAAACACCGTCATTGCTAAGCTATCGTTCTGCTGCTCCAGGTAAACCGAACCCTGCAGGTTCATTGCTACAAAAGCCAAACGATGCCGGGGGTAGTCCTGTCGGATTTGACGAATACACCACAAGGCGGAATCAAAGGAGGATTCTTGGTAAGCCGTCATCGCTAATTCCATGAGCGCATACATTCGATAATCCGAAGGCGGGTTTTGGTCGATCAGGGAACTCAGCTGCTGCCGCTTGCGGTCGTTGTTTTTGATAATTCCGTAACAAATTGCAATTTGATAACGGGCGTAGTCCACATCCGTACGGAGTTCGTTGATGCAAAAATTAAATTGGCGAATGGCGGCTTCGATTTGACCATCGCGGAGGTAGGCATCGGCAAGGCGGGTATAGGCATCGCGGTGCATTGCGGCTTCCACATCGTTAAGATCCCCCATGGTTTTCCCTTCTTGGACCGCTAGACTCAGGTAACGAACCGCCTGCGTTGGTCGTTCCAAACGAAACGACAAATGTCCCAATTGATAATTGGCTGCCAAAAGGTGGCAACCCCAAGACCGCAAGGTGGCATTGAAACAATCGGCATCCACAAAGTTTTTCATCCAGAGCAAAGCCTGGTTGTATTCTCCCACCTTGTGGTACAACTCCGATTTCCAAAACATGGTCGCGGCACGGAGGTTGGAATCTACCGGATACAAAAGCGATGAATCCAGATAAGGTAAGCATTCGACAAAACGCCTTTGGTTAAACCAGGTTAAACCCTGTTGATAGTAAAGTCTTTGCAATAGACCTTGCAAACGTTTGGTCTTTTGAGATACCGAACGAAGGATACGCAGAGACTCCTGGTAATGATGAGCCCGCATGGCCAAATCGCTGAGGTACTCGCTCAATTCTTCGCGGTATATACTTTGAGGGTATTGTTGGAGAAAAGCAGCGAGGGCCCGAAAATTGGAAGGCGATTCGCCCACCTCGTAACTTAATTTGGCGTAGAGATAAAAGGCTTTTTCACGCTGGCTTCCATCCACTTCTCTTTCGGTGATTCGCTGAAAAGCAGCCCTAGCCCTGGCTTTGTAACGATCCGGTCCCCCATCACCGGCTTTGCCAAGCCAAGCCCAACCCATCATACCATAGGCCGTGGTTTTGAGAGAATCCGGCCAAGACTCCAAACCTTTGACCAAGTTCAATACCGTATCCCAAGACCCTTGAAGCGATAACATCGAACACCAGCGTAAAGTGTCATCTACCGAAGGTGGATAACCTGCATCCGTCGCCGCTTTCCAAAACATGGTGTAGGATGCCGACTGGGCTTGGGCATAGGACAATCGCAAACCAAGGCGCATTAAACCCTGAGCATCTGTTAAGTTCAAGGAACGCTTACGCAGGCTATCTAAAGTCAGCATGACACCCAGGGTATCGCCCTGAAGCGTACGCGCCCACGCCGAGGGATAGGAGCAACGCTCGCGATAAACCGAGTCTTTTTCTAATTCCTGGACCAAATCCAGCATGGCTACGGCTTGACCTTGTTGCATCCTAAGGACCAAAAGGGCATAACGAGCGGCATTGCGGTAGGGCCCTACCGAACCAAGAGCCTGCAGCCAATGGCCCGCAGCCGAGGCCGTATCGGAATTAATCCGCAAAAAACCTTGGAGGTAATGGTATTGTTGAGCCTCATGCCATCCCAGGCTGTACCAATTCATGGAATCCAAGATTGATCGGGCGTCCGTATACCGTTCTTCTTGCCCAAGATAAATTGCGTAGGCTAATTGAACCGTGGAGACGGAAGGATGGGTAGGGTATAACCGCAAAAAATCCTCGCAAAGCCGGTCGGCCTCTGCGCGACGATGCGCTACCGCATGCAGACATTGGGCCAAGGCTTTGACCTCTTCATGAGCAAGATCCGATGAAACACCGCTCCCCTGCTTTGTCGATGCAGCCGCCTGAAGGATTAAACCAGAGAGGGCGTGCTCTTGACGTAGCGACCAGGTCTTTACCTCTTCCCCAAACCATCGCTCTTGGGGTAAGGGATCCCAACCCTGAGCATGCAGTCCGTTGACCTTCACCCAAAACAAAAGAACCAACCACCCAATGCCGCCTGCTCTTGTACGGTAACGCATGGGATTCCGGGATTTTTTGCTCAAAAATGAAATACTAAACCGAGGGCGGGTAAAATGGGCAGCTGATCCACCCTGGTATAACGGACTCGATCAAAATAAAATATATTTCGGCGATTGTAAGCGTTGGTTAAACTGAAATTCAGGTCCATGGAACGATCATTGGACCATTCCTTGCGGTAACGCAGGGCCAAATCCAAACGGTGATAGGTAGGCAAACGCCCTTGATTGAAATCAGCAAAAAGCACTCCTAGGGTACCTCCTTGGTTGATATAATCGGTCCCGGCACCGGCGCCAAAATCCACCTGGGGATAAAATCCCTGG
>JBJTSS010000291.1:0-6334 GCA_046079785.1 Bacteroidota bacterium | reverse complement strand
GCTATGGCCAAGGCGTGGTCCCAAACCAAACGTCCTTTGCTTGGAGGTAATGTCGTTGCATGAACCTTGAAATGAGAGGAATAATCGCGATTGTCCTCAGCAACACGCTTAGCATAGGCCGGTAATTGGGTGCGGGCTAGTTCATAACGCAAGGCCAACCATTCCACGATCGGAGCTTGGTCCTGAAGTGCCGCGGGCAAAGGCCATCCTTTGATCGCCAAAAAATCCAAACAACGACGCACCAAGTCCCAATTTTCTTCTTGAACTGCAAGCGATGCCCCCAAGACCATACGGGCCAATTCACGGGTGCTTGGTTTTGGGGATGTGGATGCCTGCAGCCCCTGTTCCCAACCCAAGAAGGTTGGATGGTCTAGGGTAGGTACTTTTTGAGGCTGGCCCAAGTAAACGGGACTTGGACCGTCACCGTGTTCGTAACACGTCCATTTCCAAGCCCAAAGCGAAGCCAAGGGGGCCGGTCCAGGCAACAAAATTGTTGGCAAAAAGCAAGGGTTAACCCCTCTGGGTTCTTCTATGGAACTTTGGCCAAGGCGCTCCGATGTTAGTTGTTGTTGCCCATTGAACAAAGCGGGAGCATCGGTTTGGACCAATACCAATAGGCAACTAAGGATGGTAAGCTTTAGACCAAAGAGGTACATGACGGATTCTTGGTTTACCCAAAACGAATTTATATCAAATTTAGGGAAATCAAATTTGTTAGTATGAGCGGCCAAAAAAAAGTGAATTAACCGCAAGAATTGAACAAACGTTGTCAAATTTGTTCAGGAACCGTTCAAAGCGCAGGTGTGCGCAGGTTTTGAATTCGATACGAACTAGCTTAAATTTGAAAAAAAAAGCCATGAAAAAACTGCTATCCGTCCTACTTTGCCTTGGTCTCTGGGGAATTTCCTGCAAAAAAGAGGATAATCCAGGCAATACCTTAACCCCTGCCGAGACTTATGCCAACCGCTTGGTGGGTACTTGGGATGTGGATAGTTTGACGTATGCCGCTACCGTTTCGGTACTGGGCCAGCAAATTCCGGTCAATGGAGGAGCATCCCAGGCCGGTTATATCGAATTCATCAAAAGTCCATCGAGGGTTGTCAATTACGATGTCAAGTTTCGTCCATCCCTACCTCCCACCATCCCTTTCCCATTGGACACGGTACGCCTCAGGGGCCAAGGGACCTGGACCAATACGGTGGATACCATTACTTTGGTAGATACCAGCAGCCAAGTTTACAAGTTCAAGGTTTTGTTCAACGGAACCAATACCCAACAATTGCGCACCGTCGTCAACTACAATGGAGGCACATTGGGTCAAGTCCCCGTGACTTTGGAAATGACCTTGGGCCGTCGTTAATACCCCCATTTCTCCATTTTTCATTCCCTGATTGACGATGGGCCTGGATTTCTTTAACCTACCTGAACCATCGCTGGTACAAGAGGCAGCCGCCTACCCACCCTATACGATAGGGAATAGAATTCTGCGATTAAGCACGCGGCAGGATTTACCGGATCAACCTTGCATCGTGCTCCTGGGTTTGGATGATTTCAGGCCTTTCCAATCGACACGTTCGGGTGAGGGTAGCTTTGGGGCATCCCAAGGGAACCTGTACCCCGAAGCAGACCTCGTTCGGCGATCCCTGTACGAGTTAACCGCCGCCCAAGGCTTTCCAACCCTGGTTGATTTAGGGAATATGATCCCGGGGCAAAGTCCCGAGGATACCCAGGCTGCTTTGACATCGGTCACATCGGAGCTTTTGGAGCAGGGACATTTCCCCTTATGGATTGGCGGACGCCTCGACTTTCTACGAGGTATTTTCCAAGGGTTTAGCGGTCGCGGTTCCACCGATGTTTCGGTGGTGTCTGCCCGCACCCATTTTCAAACGGACCCGGATGCCGCCCCCTACCATACCGTTTTAAGGCAAATGATAGAAAAAGATTCCTCGCATCTTTTTAATTTATCCTGCCTTGCTTTTCAAAATCATTGGATGGAGCCGGAAGAAGGGGCCCTCCTGGAACAAATGCGATTTGAGCAATTACGACTGGGCACGCTACGCCAACACCCCGAAAGAGCTGAGCCGCTTCTTCGCTCATCCCACTTGAGTGCCTTTAGCCTCAGTGCTGTGCGTTGGTCGGATGCCGACGGCAATCCCATGGGAGGACCAAACGGCTTGTGGGCCCACGAATTGTGCCAATTGTGCTATTATGCAGGCGCTAATGATTTGTTACGATCGGCTTTCTTTTGTGATTATCGCGCCTCCTTAGGCGATCAAGGAACCGGTGCGGCGGTCCTTGCCCAAGCCCTCTGGTACTTACTGGATGGGTATAGCCAACGTTGCGATGATATCCCCAAAATCAATTCCAGAAATTTCACTCGTTATACCATGGCATTGCAGGGTAACCACGAATTAATTTTTGTCAAAAGCCAAAAAAGCGGTCGATGGTGGTTGGAAGTCACTTTGCCGGAGCCCCGTGGTTCCAAACGAGAACGTACCCTTTTGGTTCCATGCACCTACGATGATTACCTCCAGGCTTCGGCAGATGAGCTACCGGACCGCTGGTGGCGTATTCATCAAAAATATTTGTTATAAAATAAAAATTGTGCCGGGAAACGGAATTTATAATAAATCCTTCCCCAAATCCCGGCGACAAAAAGACCCCTCAAATCGAATACCCTCGGCAAGTTCCAAACTACCACGGGCAGCGGCCTGTAAATCCGAATCCAATACGGTGGTGGCCACTACCCTTCCGCCTCGGTTGACGGTATGGGGCCCTTCCCGACGAGTACCGGCATGAAACATTCGTTGGTTTTGGTGATTCAATTCTTGGTCCAATCCTTCCATAGGTTTTCCCAACAAAAGGTCCCCTGGATAACCTCCGGAACAAACAACGGTCGTCACCGCAAAACGAGGATCAACACGGAGGCTCTGATGGCCCAGGTTACCTGAAGCCGCCGCAACGAACAATTCCAGCAAATCACTTTGGACGCGGGGTAATACCGCTTCTGTTTCGGGATCACCCATGCGCACATTGTATTCAATCACCAGCGGGTTATCCCCGACTTTCATGATGCCAACAAACAAAAATCCACGGTAATCAACGCCTTCCTTCCGTAGACCCTGGAGGGTTGGGGCGACAATTTGGTTTTCGATACGCTGCATGAACACGTCATCGGCGAAAGGAGGCGGAGATACAGCGCCCATGCCTCCGGTATTCAGCCCCGTATCACCTTCACCTACCCGTTTGTAATCCTTGGCTGGCGGTAACATCAAGTAACGCTCACCATCGCACAAAGCAAATACAGAGCATTCTATTCCGGACAAAAATTCCTCCACCAAGACTTTGGTGCCGGACTCACCGAATTTTCTTTCTTTCCAGAATAAATCAAGGGCCTCCAGGGCCTCTTCGGTTGTAGGACAGATCAAAACACCCTTGCCGGCAGCCAATCCATCGGCCTTGAGCACAACGGGCAACGAATGGGCCTTGATATATCCTTCGGCCTCTATCCTTTGATCCTCCGTAAAGGTTCGGGCGCCTGCGGTTGGAATACCATGCCTTCGCATAAAGGACTTCGAAAAATCTTTGCTGCCTTCGAGGCTGGCCCCCTGGGCATCAGGACCCAGCAACAGGAGGTTTTGGAGGCGGGGATGATGACGGCATTGATCCACCAGTCCGGCCACCAGAGGTTCCTCGGGCCCAACCACCAACAAATGAACGCCATGGGTTTCTACAAAATCAGCAAGTTGCTCCGTACTCCGCCAATCCAAAGGATGCCCTACGGCCCACGATTCGGTCCCCGCATTGCCGGGATGCACCCACAATTGATCGCAACGGGGACTGCCGGCTATGGCCTGGGCCATGGCATGTTCACGGGCACCGGAGCCCAACAACAAGACCCGGTAAGATTCCAAAAATTTAACGGGCTGCGTCATGGTTAACCGGTGTGGGCTTCCAAAAAAGAGAATCGATTCCAACCAAGCTCATCGCTTCCAATTCCCGAAGCCAAGCGCGCTTGGTTTCGTTAGGACAATAAACAAAGACTTCGCTATGGATCCTGTCCAAGCCATCAACCCTGGAATGGTGCACAAAAGGGCCGCCCATGAAGTCGCCCTTCAAGGTCCACAAACCGCGAACGACCCAAGCATCCATTTTGGAAGAGGGGAAAAGCGGCCCTCGTTGCTCCTGCGTTGGCACCAAGGTTTCGGTTTGGTAATATGAACCCGCCGTCGGACCCGGTAGCCGATTTCGAAAGATCGTGTCCCGGTAGGCCAAACCAACCAAGGGGCTTTGGGCTGCGGCTACGGACCTCCAAAGGCACCAGTTCATGGTTCCGTTCGGGATATCGCGGCTTAACCAAGCCCAGTTTTGACGGAGGGCCCGCAACCGATAATCGCCAGGTAATACCTTAAGTTGGACCCCTACGCTGTCCTTAATTAACCTAATCAACGTATCGGAGCGATGATGTCGAGCCAAACGATCCAGAATCAGCCGTTGATCCAAACGCAAACATTGTTGTAACAAAGACAGACCTTGGTTATTCAAATAGACCTGCAGGGTGGCCGTATCACGATAGACAAGCCAGACTTCTGCCTGCGGAAAAGCACGAGGATGATGGAGCACCCCCACATAAATCCCCTGCAATGCCAAGGCTTTCTTGGACGCTGCCTGCAATTCGTCGGGCAACGATGATTGGGATTCGGAGCGTAGCCGTAAAATAAAACGATGCCGATCTTTGAATTTATTTGCGCCCAAATCCTGGGTTGGCAAAAGCCTAAACCAGGGCTCGGGTTGCGGAAGGCCGTATTGCTCTGCCGATAACACTTGACGCAGGCGACGACCACTTTCACCCTGCCATTCCTCCGGACGGCAATCCAGGAGGATTTCAGCCACAGCCCCCAAAGAATCCGGTTTCAGGCCTCGATCTTGGCAGGATACCAAGCCAAAAAAAGGCAAGGCCATCCAAACCAAGGCAACGCCCCTTACCCGCCAAGACCCCCTGATGTTCATGGTATCCTATCGTTCCTAGTGCCTAGCCCCTCTGAATTTTGAGCAGCATCCCCGGAGTCAGCTTGCTTGAAGCCGTCAAGTTATTATGCTTCATCAGATCGGCGACGGTCACCCCCTCAAACTTTTTGGAAATGGACCAAAGGGTATCGCCCTGCCGGACTCGGTACGAGCGAATCTCTTTGGTTGTGCGTTCCGGTTCGTTTGGGCCGGAAGCTTGGGTGATGGTGTCGCGTTTGGTTTCCTTGGTAGACTGCGCCAATTCCACCGAATTAGCCGCCACGGTGTCTGGGGCCGCTGGGGCCGCTACACCACCTAGTCGTTGGACTTTGAGGCGCTGGCCTGCCTGCAATTGACTTGATTTGAGGTTGTTAATCCGACGAAGTTCAGGAACGGTGGTTCGGTATTGGCTGGCCAAGCGACCCAGGTTATCCCCTTTGCGTACTTGGTGGTATTTCCACGTTGCATAAGGAATATTGGCCGAATCCGGGGTAGCCAAACGATTGGTGGCTTCGCGGGCTTGTTCTGCTAAGACCTTGGATTGGGTGAGGTCGTAGAGGTAGGCGAGGTAAGCAGGCCTTTTCTTTTCAAACTCTGGGGCTAATCGCGCAGGGATATGCAGCGTGTATTCGGGATAACCAGCGGGTACAAATTTCTGTTTGAGTTGAGGGTTCATCAAGGCCAACATTTCCGCATCCATCCCAATCATCTGAGCAAAGTAGCTGATCGGCAAAGGACCCTGAACCGCCACCGTATCGGTTTCGAGCGGGAGAGCCACCTGAGAAAAAGGCTGCAAATTGTGTTCTGACGGATAGGTCATGAGGTAGGTTACCGCGATAAAAGCAGGCACATAGCCCCTTGTTTCCGCCGGTAAATAGGGCATGATTTCCCAGAACGTTGTTTTGCCACCGGACCGACGTATGGCTTTGTTAACATTACCGGGGCCGCAATTGTAAGCCGCCAAAACCAGCAACCAGTCGTTGTAGGTATGGTACAGATCCTTCATGAACCGACATGCTGCATCACTGGCCAAATAGGGATCACGTCTTTCGTCGGAGTAATAATTGACTTTGAGGCCGTATTGCATCCCGGTTTTGTACATGAATTGCCACAGCCCCGAGGCCCCTACCCGGCTCACGGCCGAGGGGTTCAAGGCCGATTCGACAACCGCCAGATGCTTGAGCTGATGCGGCATATTGTGCCGTTCCAATGCCGCCTCAAAAACCGGGTAATAGTATTTGCTCAAGGCCAAAACTCGTTCGGTCAAGGCCTTTTTTCGAATAGCGTACATCTCGATGAAGCCCCGAACATAGGGGTTGTTACGCAA
>JBJTSS010000290.1:0-1651 GCA_046079785.1 Bacteroidota bacterium | reverse complement strand
CTTCAGGGTATCCATGCCTGCAGGTAAGATTCGAGCTTGGATTAGTCGCTCCTCCAGATCGGTACGTTTGGTGGAACCCCGCAGGTATTTTTCGATCATCAGACTGGCCACCGGTGCGGCCCAGACCCCTCCAAATCCCGCATTTTCGACCACCACGGCGATGGCGATTTTGGGATTTTCGCGGGGTGCAAAGCAGACAAAAACAGCATGGTCTTTACCGTGGGGGTTTTGGGCGGTTCCGGTTTTTCCACAAACCACCAGGCTATCGATTTTGCCATACGCAGTCGCTGTCCCCATATCCACGACCTTTTGCATGGCTTCTTGGACAACATCAAAGTGCTTGGCATGGACGGGAATTTGGTGGGGTTGTCGGTATTTCATTTTTTTCTGCCCGGTTACCCCGATACTACGGACCATGTGCGGGGCATAGTATTTTCCTTTGTTCGCAAAAATGGCCATGGTATGCGCCATCTGCAAAGGGGTTATGCCAAATTCCCCTTGGCCTATGGACAGGGAAATGATGGTGGAAGATTTCCATCGGTTCTTGCCGTAGATTTTGTCGTAGTATTCGGGACTTGGTAGAATACCTTTTCTTTCGTTGGGTAAATCAATCTCGCATTTACGTCCAATGTTAAACTTTTGCATGTAGTCGTACCAGACCTTGTAGCCTTCCCTGGGTTTGAGTCCGCGGTTTTGGTCAACCATGGTTTTGAACACATAACAATAGTAAGGATTGCAGGATAACTGGATCGATTCCTCCAAATTGAGGGCCACATGTTTGTGGGTGCATTTGACCACATGACCGGCGATTGCGTAGCCTCCTCCGCAAGGAAATCTAGTTTGGGGATTAATTAGCCCCAATTCCTGGCCAACAAGTGCCTGCAGGGATTTGACAATGGAGCCTGGGGGATACATCGCCTGAAGGGGGCGATTAAAAAGTGGTTTGAGTGGGTCCTTCTGAAGACGCCGGTAATTCTTCCCCCGGACATTGCCAACCAACAAGGCTGGATCGTAAGCCGGTGTGGATACCATGGTCAAGATTTCGCCGGTAGACGGTTCTATGGCGACCACGGAACCTCTCTTGTTGGCCATTAATTGCTCGGTATACACTTGCAAATCTATATCCAGGCCCAAATGAAGGTCTTCGCCGGGTATAGGTAGCGAGTCGAAGGCTCCATCCTTGTAGCGGCCTACTTCACGGTTATGGACATCAACGTATCGGTACTGCACGCCTCTTTTGCCTTTGAGGTAATTCTCGTAGGTTTTTTCCAAACCGCTAATGCCAACATAATCGCCTGGGTTGTATTCCCCGTTGGATTTAGCAATGAGCTCGGGCGAGGCTTCCCCCACATAGCCCAGGGCATGAGCTGCCGCTGGATAGAGGTAGGTTCGGACGGTTCGGGTTTCGGCATACAAGCCACTAAAGTCATGCAAACCTTCCTGGATCTGAGCAAAATCTTCGACCCGAATTTGGGCATGCAACAAAGAAGGACGAAACCGTGAATAGGCCGTGGCTTTGCGGAGTCTCGAAGCCAACTCGTCCAATGGAATACGAATTAAGGTGGCCAATTGTTGGGTATCCAAGGGCTGGGGCAATTCCCCGGGGACCACCATCAAATCATAGATGGGTCGGTTCACCACGATTTTTTTG
>JBJTSS010000289.1:0-5265 GCA_046079785.1 Bacteroidota bacterium | reverse complement strand
GGATCAAAGGCGTTCCCGGCCAGGGCAGGATTCAGGTAGAGGGGATTGGCGTAAAACTGCGAAAAAATCACATCCTGAGCGGATGCGGTTGCGCCAAACAAGCCAAAGGAGGCACAGAGCAGGGCCTTGCCCAGGCCTTTGGCGACCCGACGGGCCGGGACAAGAGTATAAAGTCGGTTCAACATTTTGGGGGATGGGGTGTAAATTTTAAACGGATTCGCGTTAAAACCAAGAAAACAAAGGGGAAACCTTCGGATTAAATGCATAAAACCCATAAACGCTCGTTTAGGGCTTGTTGTATCTTGGTGCCTATCGCAAGGATCATGAATTTTAGAGGGCTTTGGATTTGCCTCTTGGGGCTGGGTGGGGTGGCGTTGCGGCCCCTTGGTCCGGCGCATGCGCATTGGGCGCATGCGGTTTCGGTGCAGGCCGCCGATTCGACCACCGTATTAGCGCACCCCGGGTGGTTCCGGCTCCAGTTTAGTACCGAGGGGATCTACCGCCTCACCCCGGAGTGGCTCCAAAGCGCGGGCATTTCCCCCTCCCAGGTCCAGACCGACCGATTGGCCCTCTACGGCGGTGGTCGCGGCAGCCTGCCCGAAGCCAACGCCACCTTCCGCCCCAACGCCCCTCTTGCCCTACCCGTTCAATTCCACGGTGACAACGATGGGGTCTTCGAGAGCGGGGAATTCTTTTTGTTCTACATACCCGGGGCCGACAACCTGGTTTTTGACAGGACTAGCAACCGTCTATCCCGCAGTTTGAACCCGTACTGCGATGCTACGTACGCTTTTTTGCATCCCAACCCCCCTGCCTCGGTGGAGGCGACTCGGATAGACACCGCTGGGGCTCAACCTTTGAACCCGGGCCTTCGTCCCATGACCGACCGGGCCGATGGACTGTGGTCCTACGAAAGGGATTTGGTCAATCCCATCAAGAGTGGTCGAGAATGGCTGGGGGAAGATTTTGACGGCATTGTTAACCGTAGCTTCCGTTGGACCATGCCCCAATACCGCAGTGGGGATTCCATAACACTGACGGTCACGTCGGCCGTGCGCAGTCAAGGCGCAGTTTCGCCGCTGAACCTGCGGCTCAACGGGCAGACTCCCCGCGCCATTTTGGCCCCGGCAGTTGGGACTTACTATCTTGACCCGCAGTATTTTACCCGAGAAGAAACATGGACAACCGATCCGGGCAGCCCCAACCTGGATCTCAACATAACACTGAACAAACAAAATTCCAGTGCAGTCGCATGGTTGGATCGATGGCTGGTTCGTTACCGTTCTGTTCTGGACCCCGCTACCGGGCCCAACCAAAACCTGTTCTACAACGCTTCGACGAGGCGATACGTCGATCTACCACTGGACGCCCCTCCCTGCGCAGTCTTTGCAAGTTTGGGATGTTACCATTCCCTGGGGGGTTCGCTCTTGTCCGTTGGATACCTTTCGATGGGGGAACCAAACGCGTCAAGGTTTTTTGGTCCCAGGGGATACCCTTAGGCATTTTATGATGCTCACGGGCACCAATTTCCCCCTTCCCGTTGATGCCACTCCCCTCGCCCCTCAAAATCTTCATGGGCGGCGCGCACCGGATATGGTCATATTAGCCCCAACTGCCTTTCACGGTGCTGCAGTTCAACTTGCCGAACTCCACGCCCAAAACGATGGTTTGACCACGTTAATCGTCGATCCTGAATCGGTATACCGTGAGTTTTCGGCTTCGCGTTTGGATCCAGTGGCTTTGCGGGATTTTTTGCGTCATCTGCGTAGTCGCTCCCTAACCGCCGGGGACGCCGTACCATCCCCACGTTACTTGCTTTTGATGGGCTCCACCTCCTACGATACCAAAAACCGCTTGACGAACCAAGTCAATCATGTTCCAACGTACCAAAGCCCCAATTCCAACGACCCTCTGAGCTCGTATTGCTCGGATGCCTTTTATGGTCTTATGGATCTTAACGAAGGGTCCTTTGTCCAAGGTGGGGGTGATCGCATGGACTTGGGAATTGGACGATTGCCCGTTCGATCGGTGGAACAGGCCGACGCCGTCGTGAACAAAATCCGGGAATACCTGGACCCGGTGAACCGGGGTGATTGGCGCAACGAATTTGTTTTTTTGGCAGACGACGAAGACTATAATATTCATCTCAACGATTGCAACGAATTGGTTCGTCAAACCGAAACCAAATACCCCCAAGGTGTTGTGCGTAAATTGTTTATGGATGCGTTTCCTCAAGAAAGTCGTCCGGGGGGTGCCCGTTATCCGGAGGTCAACGATCGGATCAATCGAGCCATGAACCAGGGTTCATTGGTCTTTGCCTACATGGGTCACGGGGGGGTCAACGGGTTGGCCGAAGAGCGGGTGATGACTTTGCCCGAAATCGATGCATGGGACCATCCCGGACGGTATCCTTTGATGGTGACGGCCACCTGCGAATTTGCCCGATTTGATAATCCTGCCTTGTTGAGCGCCGGGGAGCGGGCTTTGCTGAATCCCAGGGGTGGCGCCATCGCTTTGTTGACAACCAGCAGGGTTACGTTCACCAACTTTAACCTGAACCTTTCTTTGAGGCTATTCCGCGATCACTTGTTCAGGAGAGATTCCACGGGGCAGACCCTGCGCTTGGGGGATTTGTACCGCGAAGCCTTGAATCCTGAATTGGGGGTGGTGAATACCCGAAATTTTGCTTTGCTTGGTGATCCTGCACTGCGACTCGCTTTTCCATCGGCCCAAATCCAAATGGATGCTCCTGCCGATACGCTTCGTGCTCTGGACTTGGTGGATTTAACCGGATCAATTTTGGGGAACAACGGAATGGTGGATAGCACTTTTGACGGGGTTTTGAATCTGAGTGTTTTTGACAAAGCCGCCAACCTAAGGACTCAACGAAACGACCCTGTTTCTTTGGCATTTGAATACCAGGAATTCAAAGACTTGATCTACAAAGGCCAAGTTTCGGTCCAAGCTGGGCAATGGCAAACCCGGTTTAGGGTCCCAAAGGATATCGCCTATGCGTTCGGTAACGGTCGCGTCAATGCCTACGCTATCCGCGATTTGAACAGCCTCCATGACCAAAACGGTGCCGCGGGCGATGCCACGGGGGATTTGCGTTCGCTTTGGGTAGGAGGCAGTGCAACCCAGGTCGTATGCGATACCGCTGGCCCGCAGGTTGCCATGTTTCTTAACGATACCCTCTTTCGGAACGGAGGAACCGTGGGCAGCAACAACGAACTCCTTTTGCGTTTAAGGGATATCGATGGCATCAATACCACCGGATCGGGAATTGGCCGTGAAATGCAATTGGTCCGCAACGGGGACTGGTCCACGGCGCGTTCCTTGAACGCCTATTATCGTTCGGACCCCAACGCTTACCAAAGCGGTAGCATCCGCTATCCGCTGGAACCGCTGGAGCCCGGGGCTTATACCTTGTTGTTCAGGGCTTGGGATGTCTGCAATTATTCGTCCACCGCTCGCTTGGATTTTAGAGTCGGCAACGAACCTTCTTTGTCGATACAGCCTTTGACCATTTTTCCGAATCCATGGACTGGTGGGCAATCTGCGGTGGTGGAAATCAATCATAACCGCCCTCAACGCCCGGTTAATGTGCGTATGCTGGTTCAGAACCTCAACGGTCAAGGGTTGGTGGATTACCAAACCAGCCTCCTCACCCAAGGCAATTTTATCCGCCTGGATGAATGGGAGGGGACCCAGGAAACGGGCCACCCCCTGCCCAACGGGGTTTATTTGGTACAGGTTATCCTGGATTGTGATGGAGAACGAGCCATCAGCCATGGTCGTCTTCTGGTGGCACGATGATGGGAGGCCCTTGTTCTATCTTTGGGACCGGACCAGGTACGATACCTTTCGGTTCTACGTTTAGCTAATCCTACCTTTGTATATGCGTTTTAACTTTTTCTCTCATCGTTCTTATGGCCTTTTGGGTCTCCAATCCTTGGTTTTCACCCTCCTTGTGGGGCTGGGAGCGGCCCCATCCGCTTTGGCACAAATTACGCCGACCCAATTGGGCGGTGGGGATTTGAACACCATCACCACAGCCGTCCCCTTTTTGATGATTTCCCCCGATGCCAGAGCAGGTGCCATGGGGGATGTAGGGGCCGCTACCACCCCGGATGCCAATTCCATCTACTGGAATGCTGCTAAATTGTGTTTTGTGGACAAAGGCAGCGGACTTGCCATGAATTATACCCCTTGGCTGCGCAACCTGGTTCCGGATGTTTCGTTGGCCTACCTGAGTGCCTACAAGCGGCTCGATGACTTGCAGACCGTTGGGGTATCCATGCGTTATTTTTCGTTAGGCGATATCAATTTTACCGATATCAACGGCAATTCTTTGGGGACTTTTAACCCCAACGAGTTCTCGTTGGATGGAGCCTATGCTCGCAAATTGAGCGATTTTTTTAGTGTTGGCGTTGCCTTGCGTTATGTCTATTCCAATCTAGCGGCAGGATTTGATCCCAACAACCAATTCAAAGCAGGCCAATCGGTTGCAGGTGACTTGTCATTTTATTACAACCGGGATCGTCGTCTTTTTGGGCGGGATGGTAACGTGGCTATGGGCCTATCCCTGAGCAATATGGGCAACAAAATGGCCTATTCCGAATCAGGTAACACCAGTTTTATACCCACCAATCTCCGCTTGGGGACCACGCTGACGTCGGTCATCGATCGTTACAACAAAGTCTCTTTCTCGTTTGACCTTAACAAATTGTTGGTGCCAACCAACCCTATTTATCAGCGCGATTCTTCCAATCGGATTTTGTTAGGGGTTGATGGCCGCCCTCTAATTGCACGTGGTGAAGATCCCAACCAAAAATCCGTCATGGAAGGTATCCTCGGATCGTTTGGCGATGCCCCCGATGGTTTTCGCGAAGAATTGAGGGAAATCAACCCTTCAGTAGGGATCGAATACCTTTATAACCAAGTCTTTGCATTGCGAGGTGGGTATTTTTATGAGCACCCGACCAAGGGTGGTCGCCAGTATTTTACCGCGGGTATGGGTTTGCAGTACAATGTGTTTAACCTGAATTTTGCTTACCTGATTCCGGTAGGCTCGTTGCAGACCAATCCTTTGGCCAATACCCTACGCTTTTCGCTCCTTTTTGATTTGGGCGCTCTAGGGAAGAGCACGGACGAATCCCCTGCGATTACCGACTAAGGCCAGGACCGTTCAAAAACTGGTTTTCTCGTAATTCTACACCGATCGTGGTGGGTTCGCCATGACCGGGGTACACCAACGTTTCCTCG
>JBJTSS010000288.1:0-2216 GCA_046079785.1 Bacteroidota bacterium | reverse complement strand
AATTTGGTCCTCGAAAAAGCCAAACGCATGGTCGAATGCGGTCACGATGTCGTCATTCTTTTGGACTCCATTACCCGCTTGGCCCGGGCGTATAACACCGTACAACCAGCCTCCGGTAAAATTCTGTCGGGGGGGGTTGATGCCAATGCCTTGCACAAGCCCAAACGTTTTTTTGGAGCAGCAAGAAATATCGAAGGTGGGGGCTCGCTGACCATTTTGGCAACCGCGCTCATCGATACCGGCTCCAAAATGGATGAAGTAATTTTTGAGGAATTCAAAGGTACCGGAAACATGGAACTTCAGCTGGATCGCAAACTTTCCAACAAGCGTATTTATCCGGCGATTGATGTGACGGCTTCTTCGACCCGTCGGGATGATTTGCTGATGGACAAAGACACCCTCAAAAAAATGTATATTCTACGCAATCACTTGGCCGATATGACATCGCAAGAGGCCATGGAATTGTTGTTGAATCACATGCGCGGTACGCTTTCCAACGAGGAGTTCCTTATGTCCATGAACCGGGGTTAGGCAGTGGTTATACCCAGCCAGCGCGTCAAGGCTTCTTGAGCTTTGGGGCTGGCGGATAAATCCCGCTCAATACGGTGTTGGTCATAATACTGCACATTTTTTTGGGCCTGGACTACGGCGCTGTGTTGATGGCCCAGCGGGGTGATCCAAGTGATTTGGATTTTGGTTTCCTCCATCAAGGTTTGCCGAAGTTCTTCGGTTTGGGCTTGATGACCAGGCGATGCAAGTTCGTCAGGTTGGGTTGCATCGGCAACCATCCGGTAAGTAAGCCAACGATCCCCAGGTCCTAGACCGGCCAGAGCGGCAGGTGACCCGGCAACGCAGTGTTCCACCTTGGGTTCTGCCTGGTTCCAATTCATCTGAAGGCCCCAAAACGATTTGACGGCATCTTCACTGGCTTCGCTGACCAAGCGACAGCCCACAGAGGGAAGGAGAATGCGCAGGGATTCCTCGACGCTGTGGGGTTCCTGGTAGTGGATTCGAAAATAACGGCTCCAATCCCCGTAGGCCGCGGGGGCCTCGACATGTTCTTGGAGCCAATGAATCAAGGTGCTTTGGTCGTAACCGGGGCCATGTGGATGTTGAAGGTAACGTTGCCAAAGGTGTCGGATCAAATCGTCCAGGGTTAGGGGGTGTTCACGATCCGCGGTGATGGTTCGAACCGTCAAATCCAAAAGCAAGGCTTGTAACATCCCTTCGGCATAAATGGATACTCGGCGATGTGGAGCGGATTGGGTTTGGGAGTAACCGTCAACCCAGGTGTCGGTGCTGGATTCCAGCAATCCATGATTGAAGCGACCGTAATTTTCGCTATGACGCAATAGGTAAGCGTTTACTTCGTCCAGGTATTCGTCCACGCCAAAACAGCCGCAACGGGCCAAGAACAAATCCCCATAGTAGGTGGTGAAGCCTTCGTACACATAGCCCAATGGGCTGTACATCAGACCTTCATACCGGTATTTTTCCATGCCGAGGGGGCGAAAGGATTTGATGTTCCAGGCATGGAACAATTCGTGCGATGCAACCCCCAAGAGCTCTTTGTACAGGTGATGCCATATGTCTTGGGCTGGACCCAAGGCCAATACGGTACAGCGCGCGTGTTCAACACCGTGGTAGAAGGCGTTGGGTAATCCCAACAGCATAAATTGAAATTCTTCTTGGGGGAATTGCCCCAGGGTTTGGATTTGAACACGGGCCATGGCCTCCCATTGGCGCAGGATTTGGGCTTGCATTGCGGCATCAGGCTTGGGTACACCATGGGTCCATAACACAAAACGAACCCCTTCGCTGGTCCAATCCAGACGGTGGAGCGTGGACGAAGCCATCCAGGGGCTGTCCACCAATTGATGGTAATCCACCGCCGTGTATCCTTGGGCCGCATCTCCATCCAAAGCAATGGCCACCTCAACCGCGCCTGCGCTTGAATTCAAATCATGGGTTCGGATGTAGAGACGACAAGGGATATCCAAAGCGTGCTCTCGGTAAACCAAGCAGTGCACCGGGTTGACATACAGGAGGTCCGGGTCCGCCCAGCATGCTCCGGCATCGGGTTGGTTGGCAAAATACCGGTACCTAAGTACCAAGGTTGTAGATCCCGGATGATGGACCAACCATTCGGAGGCCTGGGTCTTGATGACTTGGAGGGTCTGGCCGTCTGCTCGGTGGGCGCTTATTCCGACCAAATT
>JBJTSS010000287.1:0-1020 GCA_046079785.1 Bacteroidota bacterium | reverse complement strand
CATAGGCCGGAAGGTGGGGGTTAGGTGCTTGGTGAAAGATTCGGACGGCGATAAAGCGGGAACAACAAAGGCCGTAAGTGGCCAAACCGCAAAATTACAATAAAACTTTCAAAATTCTAAACCCTCTCCCTCCAAACTTGTTTTATGGGAGACATGTCAACAACCCTACCCGATTCCGATCTCTTGGATCAGCCTTCCTCTTCGGGACCGCCCACTTCTTCGGGACCGCCCACTTCTTCAGATCAGCCTTCCTCCGTTCCTGATGAGCATGATCCTCATAGCGTTCGTTGGGGACTATCGGAGGTGCCGATGCACGTAGGTTCGGCTATGATTCGGCCCGAAGACCGTGGCAAAATCAAGGCAGTGGCCTTGCAAAGTGCCCATAACCAGGCTCAGCAACAAATGTCCATGCTCAAGCGACAGGCCGAAGCCTTGATGGAGGAGGCACGGCGTATTGAGGAGAGGCTCCGCTTATCGTCTCAAATCTTTGAAGCGGACGTGAATTTTACCCCGGTGGTCGGACAAATTTACCATCTCTATAATCGGGGGAACGGTTCCAAGTTCTTGTCCATGGTGGGACCCCGGCAATGGGGGGAGCGATCCAGACCGCTCGAGCACTTAGGTACGTTCCGTTACTTGGCGGATTCTACCTGGGAGCCATTTCCGGCGAGGCTATAGCCTTGCAGGGCCTTACCTAGTCCAAAAGGCAAGTTTGCTGCCATCATCTACTTTTTCTATCCTCGTTCCAAAAACAAAACCCCCGCAAAGAATTGCAGGGGTTTTGGAGTGGGCCTTGGTCTAAAAGACGCAGGGCACCTGTTGTCATCGTTTTATTAAACGGTTTCTCCTTCGCTGTTGGTTTCGGCGTTATTCTTTTTCGCAGCCTTTTTGAGACCGAGACCAAGTGCAGCAGCGGCCAACAAGCCCAGACCACCATCGATAGGAACCGACGCAGCTGGCGGCGGCGGCGGCGGTGGAACAGGGGTAGGTGCTTGGGCGAGCAGGGAGCCTGTGGTAAAA
>JBJTSS010000286.1:0-1340 GCA_046079785.1 Bacteroidota bacterium | reverse complement strand
CGAGAACAGCCATGTGTTACCGGCTTTGATCCGCAAGGTTCACACGGCCCTCACCCAAGGCGATCCCCACATTACCCTCTGGGGGAGCGGAACGCCGTTGCGGGAATTTCTCTATGTGGACGATTTGGCCGAAGCCTGCCTTTTGGCCATGGAGGTCTGGGACCAAAGCGGTTTCCTGAACGTGGGTTACGGTTCGGATCTCAGCATCGCGGAGCTGGCCCACATCATCAGCGAGGTCCTTGGGTACCGCGGCGAAATCCGCCTGGACCCCTCCAAGCCCGACGGTACCCCCCGCAAGCTCATGGACTCCTCCCGCATTCGCTCCCTCGGTTGGGCACCCCGCACCCCCCTCCCCGAGGGCATCGCCTTGGCCTACCAGGACTTTCTAGATCGGTATCCCGTTGAGTAGTCGGCCGGTCAAGGTTTTGTTGGTGGGATTTGGGCGAATGGGCCAGCAGCATGCCCGTTTGCTGGGGCGGCTCAACGGCTCGGTACGCTTGGTGGGGATCGTGGATCCCCATGCCGATTTGTCGGTGATGGATACGGGTTTGGCAGGAGGAGTACCTTTTTACCTATCCTGCAAGGACTGGAAAGATTCGGGAAATTCGGCGGATTTGATGATGATTGCCAGCCCCAACGGTTGGCACCCCACCCATTTGGGCTATGCGATGGATATGCGCATGCCGGCTTTGGTCGAAAAGCCCCTTTGCCTACGCGGTCGTCAGGCCACCGATTTGGTGGAACGAGCCGCTTCGTTGGGATTGCCGTCCTGGGTGATGATGCAGGCTCGCTTGAATCCCACCCTTATACATCTCAAAGAACTGGTGGACGGGGGGGAATTGGGCGAAATTTTCCAAGTCGATATTCAATGTTACTGGAATCGGGATGCGTCGTATTACCGTCCCGGGGGTTGGCAAGGGGATCCTCAACTGGATGGTGGAACCCTGTACACCCAATTCTCCCATGTTATCGATGCGGTGCATTGGATCTTGGGGCCGTGGAACTGTATTCAAGCCGATATCCACAACCGCACCCACCGGGATTTGCACCGCTTGGACGATGCGGGGCGCATCACCTTTGAAGTGGGAGGTACGGCACTGGGAACGATGGTGTACAGCACCTCGGCTTTTGGCGGTAACCTGGACCAGTCGATTACGGTGCTGGGTTCCAAAGGGGCCGTACGCATCAGCGGCCAATACATGAACCAGTTTTATTGGTACAAGGTGCAGGGGCGGGACAAAGCCCCTATTCTGCCGACCACCGGTCCGGATGATCATCGTTTGGCTTTGTGGAGGCAGGTGCTATCGGCTTTGGGTAAAGAAACCAAACCAGGCTTAGCC
>JBJTSS010000285.1:0-2545 GCA_046079785.1 Bacteroidota bacterium | reverse complement strand
GGGTTGAGGTGGTTTTGATGTAAACAACAGCGGGGGTACTGATTTCACAGGCTTCCACAAAATCCGGTAGGCCGGTTAGGCTTGCACTCGAAAGCGAAGGACGTGCATTTTGTCCGCTGACCCAGGTGGTCGGAAACGGCTCTTGGCGAAATTGCCACAAGGCGTATTGGGCACCTGCCCAGGCCATCAGGGCGCAAAGGCCAAGAGCCATTGGAAGCCACAGGAATCGTTTGTTGGTAGAACGGAAAGAAAATTTAGTCAGCATACACCAAGATTGAAAGAACAAAATTAGGGTTTCACACCCCCCGGGGGATAGCCGGTTGGGA
Source organism: Bacteroidota bacterium (assembly GCA_046079785.1). Lineage (GTDB taxonomy): Bacteria > Bacteroidota > Bacteroidia > UBA7662 > UBA7662 > SYHX01. Next base: position 2,219 of record JBJTSS010000285.1, on the reverse strand, counting down.
ACGAATAGAACACGTGATTTTGCCCCGAAAATTGTTCTTGGAGTTAATTTCCCCTCCAAATCCGAATGCAATGCCCCAACGATCCTCATGCACCTGGTTCACGTCCATTGGTTCCCTTTGGGGCCATGATCTGCCCGGCATGCCCAAAGATGAACCGCTTCAAGACGCTTGGTTATTGGTTGAGGGTTCTTGCCTACTGGCGGTAGGCACTTGGAATGCGGGTTCATCGCCGGTCCTTTTGGCGGGTATTCCCCGCGTTGAGGCGTGTTGGTCGGAGTGGTTGGGAATCCTGACGGAGGGCCGTTGCATTCGGCAGGATTTGGGTGGGCAAAGCCTTATGCCTTCCTTTTGCGATCCCCATACCCACTTGGTATGGGCCGGTGATCGGTCCAATGAATTGATGCAGCGCCTTCGTGGGGCTACCTATGCCCAAATTGCCGAGTCAGGGGGAGGAATTCGGTCCACCATGGCCTCGGTTCGGGCGGTTGAGCAGGATGTTTTACTAGAACAGAGTCAAAATCGTCTTTTGGCCCTCATGAAACAAGGGGTGGCCAGCCTTGAAATCAAAAGTGGGTACGGGTTGTCCTTGGAAGCAGAGGCCAAAATGCTGCGCGTTGGCAGAGAATTGGCCCAAAGAAACGGGATTCGGGTGGTGAATACTTTTTTGGGTTTGCATGCCCTTCCCCCAGAATTTCAAAACCAAAAAAACGAGTATGTGAACACGGTATTGCAGGATTGGCTCCCACGTTTGGTGGATCAAGGTTTGGTGGATGCCGTGGATATTTTTTGTGAACAAGGGTATTTTGGAATTGGGGACCTGGAGGCTTTGGTCACAGCCGCCGACCGATTCGGGCTAGCGGTCAAGGCCCATGTTAACCAATTTTCGGCCATGGGAGGGGTACAAGCTGCACAACGCGGGGGATTGGTGAGCATGGAGCATTTGGAGGTGATGGGGGAGGAGGATTGGAATGTTTTGGGCCCTGAGGCCCCCATCGCCGTGGGTCTACCCCTTTGTTCGTTGTATTTGGATCTTCCGTATGCACCGCTAGGTGCGATGGTTGCTCGTGGTCAGAGGGTGGCTTTGGGCTCGGACATGAATCCGGGCTCAGCGCCGTCGGGAAATCCGTGGCTAACCTGGTCATTGGGGATTTTGCGATGTGGCCTAAGTCCTATTCAAGCGCTGGAGGCGGTCACCTGCCATGCAGCCCAGGTTTTGGGGTACCAGGACCGGGTCGGGTCCTTGAGGCCAGGGATGGATGCCCATTTTTTGGTTTTGCCGCTTTGGTGGAAGCCGGAACATGCGGCTGGAGGCATGGGTTCCGTTCAGGCATTGGAGGTTTGGTTCGCGGGTCAACGCTTGACTTCCAATTGATCCAATTTCGTGGGTGTATGGTTATTTGTAGGGGTATGTATGGTAATTTATAGGGGCATGTATGGCTTTTTGTAGGGGGTGATTGCCGATTTGTCTATGATTTTGTATGGCCATACCATTCGTGCCATTACGTATAGGTTTTTGAAATTTGATGGGTGGCACTAACCCCCCACCATTTGCCTTATGTCCACCAAAAACCTCGCCTTATTGGTTGACCCGTTGTACGCAGGTCGCCATCGCCTCAAAAACCAGCTTTCGGTTTATTTCAAGGTCCAAGAATTTGCGAGCAACGAAGCAGCCATAACCAAGGTGCATCGTATGAGTCCTCAATTGCTTGTTTTGGTCATTCGAGGGGCCTATCCGGAGCCCTGGGGCCTCGTTCGACACATGCGATTTCATAACAGGTTAGCCCATTTGCCTATTTTGTGCCTTGCCGATCCATCCGAGCCATCGTTTGTGGAACAAGCTTTGGAAGCCGGGGTGGATATGGTCATTCCGACCGAAAGCCCTCGAACCTTGTTCCAGACGGCCTGCCGGCGCTTGGTGGACCAATGGAGTTCCGTATGCAGATATTCCTACCAGAAATACTTGTATGACGACCAAAAGGTGCCTTTAGCCTCGGAAGACGAGCTTTTTTTGGGCTCCTTGACCGAGTATATCCGCAAGAATATGCACAAGGTGGACCTTCAGGTCGCCGATATGGCCGATGCCCTTTCTTTGAGTTGTTCTCAATTGGACCGTAGGCTGGAACGCCTACTGCGTGTGAGTCCCAAGCAATTTTTATCGGACCATCGGTTAATGGCCGCTTATGATTTATTGGCCAATCGACGTGGTAATGTGTCCGAAG
>JBJTSS010000284.1:0-20154 GCA_046079785.1 Bacteroidota bacterium | reverse complement strand
GTTACCAAAAAGTAAATTACCCATGGATGGGGTGGGGGTTGTTGGGGGCCTGGGCCTTGGTTCTCTATGGGTTAAATTCTTTTCTGCCGACAGGTCTCAACGCGACAACCTTGGCTCTTAAATTCTTGCTTTTGGTTGTTTATGTCCTTGGTGTTCCGCTTTTTCGTAAATTTGGCCTCGACCGATAGCCTTGGTCACCCAATTTGATTTGTTGACCAAATGAACATTATCGTCCCGATGGCTGGCCTGGGTAAGCGCATGCGGCCCCACACGTTAACCACCGCCAAACCCTTATTGCCTATCGCCGGCAAAGCGATTGTGGAACGGCTCATGGAGGACATCGTCCGGGTCTGTGATCAGTCCGTTCAGCGGATTGCCTTTATTACGTCACCCTCTTTTGGGAAAGCGGTTGAACAGCAATTGTTGGAGGTCGCCCTCAAACTGGGGGCCGCGGGTAGCATTCATTACCAAGAGGAAGCCCTGGGTACCGCCCACGCCATTCTTTGTGCCCGGGAATATCTGGACGGCCCCGTGGTCGTCGCTTTTGCGGATACCCTTTTCAAGGCGGATTTCGTGTTGGACTCCTCCCAGGAGGGCATTATTTGGGTCAAAAAAGTGGAAGACCCCCGCGCATTTGGGGTCGTAGAACTGGACGAAGCGGGCATCATACGGGCTTTTCACGAAAAGCCCGAACACTTTGTTTCGGATCTAGCCATCATCGGAATTTATTACTTCAAAGACGGAGCCTACTTGCGCAATGAACTGCAGTACTTGGTGGATCATGGCGTGATGGACAAAGGTGAATACCAGTTAACGTCGGCATTGGAAAACATGAAATCCAAGGGAACGGCCTTTTTCCCGGGTACTGTAAGTGAATGGTTGGACTGTGGTAACAAAGATGCCACCGTGCATACCAACAGCCGTTACCTGGACTACCTGCAGGAGCGCCAAAACGAAACGTTAATCGATCCTTCGGCCGTTCTTGAACAATGCACCGTAATTCCCCCGTGTTATATCGGCGCTGATTGCCGTCTTTCGCATGCTGTGTTAGGACCACATGTTTCGGTGGGTCCGGGAAGTCGGATTGAAAACGCTGTTATCGAAAACAGCCTGGTACGTGAACACGCTTACATTCAGGGTGTTCACCTTCATTCCTCCATGACGGGGGCCTACGCCAAGGTCATGGGCTCTAACAACCCAAAGACACCGGGTACAACCCTTGAATTGAGCCTAAGCGACTATAGCGAAATTATATGCCCTTAATTCTGTTGTGGGTAGCCCTTGTGCTAACCGGAATATCCTGCAGCCGCTCGCGCATTGCCAAACCGGTTCCTGTAATTACCCTTAGCGAAGCCCAACAGACCCAGTTTCAATTTTACTTTTTTGAGGGCACGACGGCCAAATTGATCGGTAAGTGGGAACAGGCAGAACAATTTTTCGGGCGGGCTTTGTCCCTTGACCCAAACTCATCGGTTACCGCCTACGAAATTGCCCGCATGGCCCAACAGCGCGGGGATGCTTCCAAGGCCCAGCGCATGGCCCAAAAAGCCGTTCAATTGGATTCCCAAAACCCTTGGTACCTCCAATTCTTGGCGCAGATTTACCAAAACAACGGGTTAACCCGCGAAGCGGCCGATGCTTGGAAGAAACTCGTCGCCTTGGATAACGAACATTCCCTGGAGGCCCTCGAAAATTTAGCCAACCTTTACCTTCAAAACAAAGCCTACAGCGAGGCCATGGATTGCGCCAACGCCCTCGAAGCCCGGCTAGGCCCCCAAGCCGAAATCCTGGATCAAAAGAAAAACCTCTGGCTTTTGATGGGCAAGAAAGACAAAGCCATCAAGGAAATTCAGCGACTGGTCAATCTTTATCCGAACGAATTGGGGCAACGACTAAGCTTAGTCCAAACCTACAGCGCCGAAGGACAATACGCCAAAGCCTTGTCCCTTTTGCAAGAAGCCCTACCCTTGACCGAAAACCCCAACCGAGCGCGCTTGCTTTTGGCCTCCTCCGAACTCTACGATGCCATGGGACAACACTCAAAGGCCGAAGAAGCCTTTGACGCCGCATTGCAGGGGTCGGTCTTAGCCGCGGATGAGGTCCTTCAAGGCGTCTTCCGCCTCTTGGAAAAAGCGAGGGACTCTTCGTCCGTCAAAGAAAAGAAACTGCGGAGGGTGTTAGCGTTTTATCCCGATGCCGCTATGGTTCATGCCTTGCTTGGGGAATCCCTGGTGCGACAAGGCAAAGGCCAAGAGGCCCTGCCCTATTATTGCAAGGCTCTGGATATTGCCAAAGACCAATTACCGTACGTGGTGTGGCAGCAATACTTGTCCGCCTTGCTGGAATTGGGCCAAATGGACACGTTAGAAATCAAGTCCAAAATTGCACTGGAGCGGTATCCCAGCCAGGCCCTTAATTATTTCTTTTTGGGTGTTGCTCTCAGTCAAAACCTCAAAAAAACCGATGCCATTGAGTTCTTGCAAACCGGATTGGGGTACACCACCGAAGACGAGCAAGAAATACGTCTTCAGATGCATATATTGTTAGGCGATCTCTACCATCAGCAATTAAACCACCAACTTTCGGATAAGAATTACAGAGATGCACTGGCAATTCAGCCCAACAACGCTTTGGTTCTTAACAATTATTCTTATTACCTAGGATTGCGCAAGGAATCGCTGGATAGTGCTCTGGGAATGATTCGACGGGCCCTGGAACTGGAGCCCAACAACGCCTCGTACCTGGACACCTATGCTTGGGTTCTTTACGCCATGGGGCGTTATGAACAAGCCTTGGAGCCGATGGCCCAGGCCTTGCGCCTCAGCTCCGAAAACCCCACCCTCTTGGAGCATTACGGGGATATCTTGTACCGCAATAACCAAACCGAGGAGGCCAAAAGCCAATGGTCCAAAGCGCTCCTTTTTGACGAAGGCAACCTTGAACTCCAGTCCAAAATCCGCTCCGGTTTACCGGCTTTACCGTAGTTCGCTCTGCTTGGGCCTGTTCCTCTTGGCCTTGGCGTACGGTTGTCAATCCAGACGACCTTCGGCGCCACGCAACCAAACCATAACCCCGGTATTACCTCAACCTGAAACCACCACGACTACGGCCCTACCCCAGGCTTCCGCTTGGAATCGTCTTTGGGGACGCTATGATTTCAAAAATAAGGATGTCAAACTGGAAGGGACTTGGAACATCAGCTACAACCAATACGAATTTGCTTCACCGGTGAGCATGATGGTCCGTCAAGGGTCTTGGATTTGGGTCAGTGTCCGACCCGCTTTGGGCATCGAGGTGATTCGGTTGGTTCTCAAACCCGATAGCGTTTGGATGGTGAGCCGTCCTTCCAAAAATTATTGGAGCGGAACCTGGGGCCAACTCCAAAAGGCTTTGCAATTGGATTTGGATTACCGTTGGTTTGAAGACGCCATCCTCCATGGCCACGGTTCTTTGATTGAAGGGTTGGTCCAGGCCCAAATTGCACTACCGAACAACTCAATGGACAGCTTGAGCTTCAAAAAAGGGAGGGACAGCACCTTGGCCTCGGTAACCCTGCGTTGGGGTAAATTTCCTTACCAAATCCACCACCTTTCGATGCAATCCCAAAGAGGCAACCTCGCCGTCGACTACCTCCAAAATACCAGCCTGGAATCGGCCTCCTTACCAACCAAAATGAGTTTGGCCTTGAATGCGCCGGGGCATCGTGCTTTCCTTTTAATGAATTGGAAAGCCCCTGTATTGGATGCTTTAAGCCTACCCGCCCTCAAAATTCCTTCCGATTACCGCAAACTAAAATTAGGTTCCTAAGCCATGATTTCGTGGACCTGCCCAGGGGCTGTTCGCCTTTGCTTTATCCTCGGTTTTTGGTGGGGTCTGGGTGCATTCGATAACACGTTATGGGGCCAATCGGCTGCCAGGAATTCTTCGACTTCGGCGCCTTCAAGGGCCAAACTTGAAAAAGAACGTCTGGAATTGGCTACAAAAATTAACCAAACCAAAGAACAACTCGAAGAGGTTCGCCGAAAACGAAAATCCGGTTTACAACAGCTTCAATTACTCAAAAACCAAATCGAGAACCGCGAAAAAATCATTCGGCATTACCATACCGAAATTTTGCGTCAAGAGGAACAAATTACCGAGGTGGAAGGGGTTTTGAACGGGCTACAATCCGATTTGCACAGGTTACGCCAGCGTTATGGTCAACTTCTTCGCCAATACCAGCGTCAGATGATGGCCCCTACCGTGCCGCTTTTGGTGCTCTCGGCCAACGATATTAACCAGGCCTTACGGCGAACCAGGCATTTAAAACAATACAACCAATTTCGAAGGGAACAAGCCGCGGCCATTGTTGATCTGCAACAAGAATTGGGTCAAAAAGAAAAATTACTTCAAGCCGAAAAAGACCGCAAAGAAGCGCTCAAGTCCAAAGAAGAAGAAAACAAAAACGCCCTAAAGCAAGAAAGTCAAGAACAAGACAAGGTCGTCAAAGCTCTTCAAAAAGACGAAAAAAAATTGCGCCAAGAATTACGCAACCAAGAAATTGCTCGTAACCGATTGCAAAAGAACATTGAGGATCTGATTCGAAAAGAAATCGAAGCCGCCCGTCAAGCGGCCACGAAAACCGATGATAACAACAAAACAAATCCAGGATCCCCAAGCCAAACTCCCCGTCGAACCGAAGCACTTCTGGAATTAACCCCCGAAGCCAAAGCCTTGGGCAAAGCGTTCGAAGAAAACCGAGGTCGACTGCCCTGGCCTCTTCAAAAAGCAATGGTAACCGAAACCTTTGGTTTTCACCCACATCCGCATCTCAAAAATATTAGCATCCGAAACGATGGCATTACCCTCCAAGCCGAACCCGGCGCCCAGGTTAGAGCCTGCTTTCGGGGCGAGGTAACCGCGGTGGTGAACATTCCCGGCATGCAAAAAACAGTCATTGTTCGGCACGGGCAATACCTCACCGTTTACGCTCACCTCGACCAAACCCAGGTTAGCAAAGGCCAAAAAGTTCAAACAGGACAAGCCCTAGGGCGTCTCCATATCCGCCCCGAAGACGGCGTATCCGCCTTGCAATTTCAGTTATGGAAGGGCACCGCCAAGGTCAATCCATTGCCTTGGTTGGCAGGTCGTTAAGGCTTAACTAGGCCCGGTAATCCGATAACATCACCGGCATCAAAAGCATGAGGGTATCCTCTTGATCTTCTTGATGTACAGGCCTCAAAACCCCGGGGCGACTGGACGAACTGAGTTCAAATTGTACTTCATCCCCGGCAAGAGTTGAGAGCATCTCAATAAGAAAACGCGCATTGAATCCGATTTCCATATCGGCACCGTTGTAATCGCAGGACAAAGTCTCCAAGGCCTGGTTGGCAAAATCCGGATCCTCGGCAGACATTTGCAATTCGTTGCCCTTGATGGACAAACGAACTTGGTAGGTGGATTTGCTAGAGTAAATGGAAATACGACGCAAAGAGGACAAAAACTCCGTGCGACGCAACAGCAAACGACTTCCCCCATCTTTGGGTATAACGGCCTGATAATCAGGGTATTTCTGATCAATCAATCGACAGGTTAATTCCAGGTCTCCAAACGCAAAAACAACATGCGTTGCATTATAGGAAATCTGAACAGCGGATTCATCTCCGGGTAGTGTCGACTTGAGTAGGTTCAAGGCTTTGCGTGGTACAATAAACCCAGCCGAAGCAGGAACCTCTATTCCTCCTTGTTGATGTAATACCAATTTATGGGCATCGGTGGCTACAAAACTTAAGGTACTCCCAGCGCATTCCATCTTCACCCCCGTCATCGCCAACCTCAGCTCATCCGTCCCCACCGCAAAAAGGGTATTGGAAATCCCTGTTAGCAACGCGTCTGATGGTAAGCCAAACTGCTGATTTCCCGTCATTTCTGGAAGGGTAGGGAACTCCTCACCGTTTTCTCCGGACAATTTGAATTTGCCTTTGTCGGTATGCAGTTCCACCGCAAAAGTTTTGGGGTCCAAAGCCAAAGAAATGGGTTGATCCGGCAGGGTCTTTAGCGTCTCCAACAAAATCCGTCCTGGAACCGCCACCTTGGCCTTGCCGTTCCCCTCGACCGCGATCCGTGTCCGCATTGTGGTATTGAGATCGGTGGTACAGATGGTCAATTGACGCCCATCCACATCAAAAAGGTAATGGTCCAGGATCGGGAGGACATTGTTGGTTTGAATAACCCCCTGTACGGCCTGCAATTGTCGTAACAAGGCAGAGGAAGAGACGATAAATTTCATGGGTTGGCTTTGGGTTGGGATTCGATAAGCAATTTAAGCTTTCTGGATTGGGATTGGGTGGATTCGAACAATTATTCCCCGAAAATAGGATTCCTCGCTCAAGAACCACCAATCAACTGACTCCTTCGCGCATAAAACCAGGGAATCGCTCTTTTTTGCAAAACCCCAAACTCGTTCATACCGTGGTGGTAGAAATAATCCCGATCCAAATCCGGTGCAACATTCAACAAAACCACATCCAATTGATTCAGTTGACTTTTGGGGTAAACCGAGATCCAATGTAAACGTCCGTTTTTCTCCCATAAGCGCACCTTCATTTTGGGGGGTACCCGGCTTGGAACGCTGTCGCGCATTGGTTGATTGTTCTCAAAACCTTCAACGGGCATGAAACGAAACCCCTGCCATAACGAAACAACCGCATCCGGGTTCGCCTTGAGGTCCGGACCGGTGGTTTGACCCGATGCCGGATCATAGCCCCGCAGAACCAGGCCCTTTCCAGTCTCCATGGTTAAGGAATAACTCTCCATGGGTTCATTGGGGTATTCCACCACCAGGCGCTCCAAGGAATCGGGGTTAAGTCGTAGCAAAACCCTTTCCCTCATTTCTTCCTCGTCCGTAAAAAACCGCGTACTGAGGTAACCCTCCCATCCCGGCAAATGCAAAACATAAGGCAGCTCGGACCCCTCCAGCATAGCATAGGTACCGCGCATATCCGGTGTGCCGGACCCAACGTAATACACCTTCTTGGTTTGATCCGCAAAATAGACCTCCACCTTGACACCCAAAGTCGCCAGATTGCGAAAAACCGTTTGAACCGCTGGCCTAGGCACCGGGGTTTTAACCTCCCAACGACGTAGGGTTTCCAACAACGTATGCACCGCATCCGGCCGGGGTGTTTTGTTTTGGTTGAGCCTCCATGGCCCCCCAACTTTCCGGGACAAGGTTAGTTTTTTGCCTTGACGATCAGCTATAAAGATCTTGACTACCGAAGCCGTATCCTCAATACCAAAAGCTGTTTCGGACGCTTTCAGCGTTCCAGCGCTTCGTTCTTGCCATACATACCAGCTCAAAATCGCCAGGACCACAAAAACCAAGAAATAGGGAAGGTTCTTTTTCATCAACAGCCTTTTAGTCTTGGAAGGGCTTGGTATAACGTCTACGTCTGGCATAAAAACGCCAGGCCCCAAAAGCCAGCAACAAAACCAAGGGAGTCCCCAGGTTGAAAGCCTGCCAGAGCGTTTTTTGGGATTTGAGTTTGCGGCCATCCAAAAGCCTCAAACGAATCGTTCGGGAACGGAGTTCAATCGTACTCCGGTCTTCCAGAAGGTACGCCACCGTATTCAAAGCAAAATTCCGGTTGCCGTATTGCTGGCCTGTAAAACGATCCAAACCCAGGGGATAAATATCCCCGGTACTTGGTCGTACTTCGTTTCGTAACATATCCCCATCCGCCACCACAATCATGCGGCCGTTTTGAACACTATCGATCGGTTTCATCCCCAAAGAGTCCACCGCTTTCAGTGCAAATTCGTTAAGAATGCGTTTGCGGTATGCCGAATAAAAAGTACCCTCCAGCAAAACCGCCAAAGGCAAGGGCTGGCGTTGAAATTGGCTTTCTTCGAGGGCTTCGGTGGCCGTGCCCAAATGAACCCGAAGGGGTGAGGCCAAAACCCGGCTTCGATCCGAAGAAGACAACAAAACTTTTTTGGCTAAACCCGGGGCGGTTACGGTATCGATACTGCTGACAAAACGCATCAAAACAGGGTCCAGATTACGGGATAAAGGATGCTGCCCATCTCCAATCACCAAAGGATAATAATACCAAGGGTACAGGCGGGTCTGGGGCTGACCCCCCATGCTCCCATAAACAATGGGTATGGGGGCCGCCCGAAAATCCTGAACCAAATTGGCGTTTATTCGGATACCGTAACGGAACAGAAGATCCTCCAGACCGGTTTCCAAAGGCATCGCCATAAAGGCATTTTCGGAACCCATGGAATCCATGGAGGCGCCCACCCCCTCCAAACACCACAAAATCCTCCCACCCCGCATCACAAAATGATCCAACTTGTACCGAGCCCAATCACTGAAATAAAAAGAAGGCTTAGCGACCACCAACAAATCAATGTCCTCGGGAACGGCCTCGGTTCGATTAAGGTCATAACGTGTTACCGTGTAATGTTCACTAAGGCTTTTGGCAAAGTCCGAAACCAAGGCAGGCTCCAATTCTCCGTGGCCTTCGCTAAAAGCAATTTTGGGTTTCTTGACTCGAATAATTTTGTCGATGACATCCACCAAAGCAAACTCCAGATTTTCCTCGGACGCATTAAGTACTTGCATCGGAGAAGATCCAGAACCCCCTCCCAACAACAGGTTGATGGGCTTCTCCTGACCCCGGAAATAGACCATAGCACCAGGCCAAATGACCTGCCTGCGCAGGGATTGATCTTCGCCCCTAACCTGCAAGTCGGTGGGTTGTAGGCCTTGTTTGTAGAGTTGCTGAAAGAGCTCATCCCGGGTTCGTTGATCCGGTTGGGCCGATGGGTCTTTGAATTCAAATTCCAATTTTCCCTGGGACTCCCGACGCATTTGCCTCAACAAATCCTCGGTTGCAAGCCTTAGTTTACGAAAGCCGGGCGGAAAATCGCCTTCCAAATAAACCCGCACAAAGACGACATCCGGCAACGATTTCATCAAATTACGGGTGTTAGGATGCAAGGAATACCGTTGTTCTTCGGTCAGATCCAAACGCAGGTTCACGAACGAAACCAAAACATTGACCAAGACCAATGCGCCCAGGACCAACACCAAACGCACCGACGTTTGCATCGAATTAACCAGGCGGTTCATCATGTTCTTTGATCCAAAACGGTTCGTGTCCAAAACAAAAAGAACGAAGTAACGCTACCAAAATAGACCAGATCGCGCAAATCCACCACGCCTTTACTCATACTTTCGAAATGAGCCCCAATCCCCAATTGCTCAATGACCAACAAGACGGTGTTCGGAAGGGGCAAAAAACGCAAAGAATCAAAAGCAGCGTAAAGGAAAAAACAAAGAAAAACGCCCAATACAAAAGAAACCACCGGATGCTCCGTAACCGCTGAAGCCCAGGTTCCTATACCGGCAAACACGCCGCCCAACAAAACCAAGCCCAGGTAAGAGCCCGCAATACCCCCCAAATCCACATTACCAACAGGCTCGGCCAAATAATACAAAGTTAAAACATAACACAACGTGGGCAAAACACTGAACATAACCAGGGCCCAACCCGCCAAGAACTTCCCCATAACGACCCCCGTTGTGCTGACTGGCCTTGTGAACAAGAGCTCGGAGGTTCCACTTCGCTTTTCTTCCGAAAAAAACCGCATGGTTACCGCTGGAACCAAAAACATCAAAACCCAGGGGCCAATAACAAAAAGCTGATCCAATTGGGCATAACCAAACTCCAAGACCGAATAGTCTGGGAAAACCCACATGAACAAACCTGTGATTAACAAAAAAACAACCATCGCGATATACGCAACCAGGCTATTCAAAAAACCGTTCCATTCTCTACGCCAAATCGCCCACATTTTATGCTTTTTTTGGTGACCCGGAGGCCGTTAACTCCCTAAACACCGACTCCAAGTCTTTGGCCGCTGGTTTTTCCATCCGCACAACCCGCAAGCCTTGGGTAACCGACCAGTCAAAAACCCTTGCCGAGAGATCCACGCCCTCGGCCGCTTCCATCGCACAACTTTTGGCTGTTCGCCGTTTCAATCCCAGCACCCCGGGAATTCCTCCCAGGCTATTCCAATCCGGCTCTCGGTCCCATTCCACCTCCAGTCCCTCCAAACCAACCCGGGAACGAAGATTCTGTATCGTATCATCCGCAACCAAACAGCCTTTATGAATAATTAAAACCCGGGGGCACATCCACTCAACTTCCTGCAAAATATGGGTGCTTAGCAAAACCGTTTTGTTTGCCGCCAAGCCCATAATTAATTCGCGTATGCCCACCAACTGATTGGGATCCAAGCCCGAAGTTGGTTCATCCAAAATCAAAACCTTGGGGTCGTGCACCAAAGCCTGAGCCAAACCCACCCTTTGACGATACCCTTTGGATAATTGAACAATCCTTTTGTGCGCTTCCGGGCCCAAACCGGTTTGCTCAATGATGCGTTCGACCCGACGTTGCACCCCATCCAAGCGATAATAGTCCGCGACAGAACGGAGGTATTCCCGAACATACATATCGGTATACAACGGATTGCTTTCGGGCAAATAGCCCAAGAGCCGGCGAACCTCTAACGCATCGTTCACCACGTCTTTCCCCCCGACCATGGCCGAGCCTTCGTCCGGTTTCAGGTACGATGTCAGCATTTTCATGGTGGTGGATTTACCCGCCCCGTTTGGGCCCAATAAACCAACCACCTGACCGCTTTGTACATCAAAACTCAAAGCATCCACGGCCTTTTGGGCGCCGTAGTAGCGGGTGAGCTGGTTGGCTTGAATGGACAAAACGTTGGGTTCTTTAGAAGGAGGGCAAATTTAAAGGCTGGACCCTCATCTGCCTTTAGATTTCGGTGTCTCGGCCCCAATAACCCACCAAAAACCACAAGGCCCCCAAACAAATCGGGTAAACCAGCCACAAAGACCAACCCGCAGCCGCCGGCAACAGGCCCAAAACCACCGAAACGACTCCCACAATGAGCGCGTAGGGCATCTGCGTTTTGACATGGGCCAAATGATCGCACGACGAAGACAATGAACTCATGATCGTGGTATCGGAAATAGGGGAGCAGTGATCCCCCAAAACCGAGCCAGCCAAAATCGAACTCACCAATTGATAAAATATAGGTAAAGACTCTTCAACCCCCCAGCCTTGGGCCCTTAACATGGCCCAACCCGCTGGAAGCAACAAGGGATAAAGAATAGCCATCGTCCCCCAACTGGTTCCGGTAGCAAAAGCCACCATGGCGCCGGCAACAAAAGCCAACGTAGGCAAGAACATGGGCGACCATTGAAGGGCGACCAAACGTTCGCTAATGTAGTTGGCGGTATGCATCTCCTCGGTCAACATGGCCAGGGCCCAGGCCAAAACCAAAATCAACGTCGCGGGTAACATGGTTTTGAAACCCAAAACGACCGACTCAACGGACTCCTGCAGGGGGAGCGTGCGGGTTCCCAGGGTCAAGAACAAGGCCACGGTACAACCGGCAAAGGAACCGTACAAAAGCGCCTTGAACGAATCGGCTTGACCAATAATCGTGGAGCATCGAACCCCCAAGCTTAGGGCGGGGTTGTTCCAAACGGTCTCGTCCCAACCGGTAGCGACCAAGCCCGCAAGTACCCCAAAAATCACGGTCGCGACAGGAATCAAGGCCATCCATGCCCGGGCGTTGATTCCGGGTTTCATGTCAAACTCGTTAGCGCCTTCGTTCGCTTTCCAAACTTCAGCATCCCCGCCTGTTGCAGAACCAACCCGGGTTGAATCCAATCCTCCTCTAGCTGCGCGTTCTGCGGCCAACATGGGGCCAAAGTCCCGCCTACGCCAAATCAAAATGAACATCATGGCCAGCGTCAACCACGAATAAAAAGAGTAAGGAATAGAAGCCATAAAAACCTGGTAAGGAGCCAAATCCAATTCGCCAATGCTACTTAAACCATCCTTGATATAGCCCAACTCGGCCCCTATCCACGTCGAAATAAAAGCGACCGAAGCCACCGGGGCAGCTGTTGCATCCACCAAATAAGCCAGCTTGGCACGTGATATCCGAAGCCTATCGGTCACCGGGCGCATCGTATGCCCTACCAACAAGGTATTGGCATAGTCATCAAAGAAGATAACAATGCCCAAAAACCAAGTCACCAATTGACCAGACCGGGTGTTGTTGGCGTATTTGGACAAAAAGACAACCACCCCTTGCATCCCTCCGTTTCGGGATAACAACGCCACCATGCCCCCAATTAACATCGAGAAAACCAGAACTGAGAGATGATCCCTGTCGTTCAAGGCGCTCAAAACATAACGATCGAGAACAGAAATCCAACCGCTCAACAAACCTGCCGGCAAACCTTTTTGTTCCAAGGCCAAAATCCAAGCCCCGCTCAACACCGCCAAAAGCAAAGAAATATAGACCTCCCTCAACCACAAAGCCATCAATACCGCCACCAAGGGGGGAACAACCGACAAGAAACCGGGGCCGGCAAAACCGCCCACGGATACCGCTAGCAAACCCATCAAAAGCAAGGTCCCCAGAAGATTTCGGCGGGTCAAGAGCCCTTTCATACGCTGAAAAATAGCCCTCAAGCGGCTGTTTTGTTCCACAGGCTAGCGAAAATCGTATGTTTGCGGTCAAATCCGAAGGCGGTGATAGCATTTCTTCAGGGCGAAATTGTTCGCAAAAGCCCTACCCTTCTCCTGCTCCAAGTCGGCGGGGTGGGGTACGAAATCCATATTTCGTTGCATACCCATGGTTTATTGCCCAATGAAGGCGCTTGTCGCGTCCTAACCCACCTGAGTATCCGGGAAGACGCCCATGTTCTGTATGGTTTTGCGGAGGAAAACGAAAAAACCATGTTCCAACACCTTCTGAACGTACAGGGTATCGGCCCTCAATCCGCCCGAACCGTTTTGAGCTCCGTCACCCCCAGCGAATTACAAGACGCCATTCGCCGAGGGGCGGTTCATGAAATTCAGCGAATCAAAGGCATTGGTCCCAAAACAGCCCAGCGATTGGTGCTGGACCTTCGGGACCGAATCCTAGCATCCGACGAAACATCGACAGCGCCGTCCAGCTTTTCCGGTGGGTCAACCCGCACGAAAGTTCACGAAGAAGCGTTATTAGCCCTTGTCGCTTTGGGTTTTTCACGCCCTGCCATGGAAAAAAATCTTCAAACTGTTTTGGCCCAAAACAACGCTCCCACGGATGCAGAGGGCCTGATCAAGGCCGTTTTGCACAGCCTATAAGTTCGTTTTGGAGCCCAATGTCGCCCAAAAACCCCTTTCTAGCCCTTTCGTTACGGGCTCTGCTCCTGGTTCCCGGTTTAGCCTGGTTTCTGGCCGAAGGGGGGCGCGCTGACCAAAAACCAAGCGTTGCGCCACCTTTTGGGGTCGAATTCCAATCGCTGACCCATTCCTTGCCCAAAACATCAGGGGACTCACTCGCGGAACCCGACAGCCTCAAGGCGGCTCGTCCGCCCGCCACCGGAGGTGCCGTCCAACTGACCAACCCTATCGAGGAGAAGGCCGAATTTGACCCCCAAACGGGTCTTTATATTCTGCGGCGACGCATGGGGTCCCTGAACCTGGGACCTGACCGGAGCATGACTCTTCAGGAGTACCTGCGCTGGAAAGAAAACAAAGACAAGCAAAGCTATTGGAGGTCCAGAAACCAAGGCGGATCCGGAGGGGCTTTGGCCGGTACTGACCGAAATGGACTCATTCCTAAAATCTATGTTGGGCCCAAGATTTTTAACAAAATCTTCGGGGGAAACACCATCGATATTCGACCCCAAGGTTCGGCCGAATTACGCTTTGCCTTGAACTCCAATTATATCAACAACCCCAACATGAATGTTCAGCAAAGGCGAATAACCAACTTCGACTTTGACATGAATATTCAAATGAACGTTATCGGCTCGATAGGGGAGAAGGTTCGTTTCAATACCGCCCAAAACACCCAAGCGGTTTTCAATTTCGAAAACATGATGAAATTGGAGCATACGGGCGAAGAGGATGAAATCATCAAAAAAATGGAGCTGGGGAATGTCAACCTCCCCCTACGTAGCGGATTGATCCAAGGCAGCCAAAGTCTGTTTGGTATCAAGTCCGAAATGCAATTTGGCGACCTCAAGGTGAACGCAGTTGTTGCACAGCAACGTGGTCAAAATCAACAGATTCAGGTGCAGGGTGGCGCTCAGAACACCCGTTTTTCGATTCCTGTCGATCAGTACGACATGAACAGGCACTTTTTTCTGTCCAATTTTTTTCGGGAACAATACAACCAAGCGATGTCCACACCGCCTGTGGTTCGATCCAATGCGATCGTAACACGGGTTGAAGTTTGGGTCACCAACCGTAACAATATTAACAGCGATGTTCGGGATGTCGCCGCCTTTATGGACTTGGCCGAACCTCGCCCTCACAATCCCATTGTTCAAGCCCAAGCCGGTGCCTTTTTTCCGGGAAACGATGCCAACGGTCTCTTTGGGGCTCTGGTTGCCAATGCCGCAACCGGCACCCGGAAAATAAACCGGATTTTTGATGTTTTGGAAAACACGGCGCCCTTTGACTCCATGGCTGCCGGTGAAGATTACGAAATCTTGTTTGCCCGTCGACTACAACCCAACCAATACTCCTTTCATCCTTTGTTGGGCTATGTTTCGCTGAACACCACCCTCAACAACGACGAAGTTTTGGCCGTTGCCTTTGAATACAGTGTTAATGGAGAAATATTCCGGGTGGGGGAATTTTCCCAAGAAGTACCCAGCGAACAAAACGACCCGACGGTTCTCTTCCTCAAATTGCTCAAAAGCACGGCCTTAAGAACGGATTTGCCCACTTGGGATTTGATGATGAAAAACATTTACTCACTCAATGCTTTTCAACTTTCAAACCAAAATTTTCGTCTGGACATCGTTTATACCGACGTTCTGAACGGAAACAAAAATTTCATACCCGAAGGAAGCCTGGCCGGTCAGCAATTGATTGCGGTGCTGGGCTTGGATCAGCTCAATACCCAGCTAGAACCCCAACCCGATGGGATTTTTGATTTTGTTAGCAACCTCACGGTGGACCAGTCCAGGGGCCGAATTATATTCCCACGGGTGGAGCCCTTTGGCAAGGACCTGGATGCGGCCTTTGATGCTGCGGGTTTAACGGCCCCCGAAATCAAACGAAAATATGTCTTTCAACCCCTCTACGATAGCACCAGGGCTTGGGCTCAACAATTTCCTGAACTCAATCGTTTTCGATTAATTGGGCAATACCAGTCGGCCTCCGGGAGCGAAATCAGCCTGGGCGCCACCAACGTGCCCCAAGGTTCGGTTCGCGTCAATGCGGGAGGTCGCTTGTTGAGCGAGGGCCAAGACTATACGGTGGATTACATGATGGGCAAAGTTCGCATTATCAATTCCAGCTTGTTGTCCTCGGCCGAGCCCATCCAGGTTTCTTTCGAAAATAACCCCATATTCCAAGCCAATCAGCGCAACATGATGGGCGCCCGATTGGATTACCGCCTTGGCAAAGATGTCAACCTGGGAGGTACCCTCGTTCGTATGGTCGAAAGGCCCGTCACCCCAAAGGTCAATCAAGGCGAAGAGCCGGTATCCAACAACATTCTTGGCGCCGATATCAGCATGCAAAAAGACAGCCGCCTGATCACCAAGATGCTCAACCTTTTGCCGCTTTACCGAAGCGACGAAATTTCCAATTACCAACTGAACGCCGAGGTCGCTCATCTTTTGCCCGGGAATTCAGCCGTCTTGGGGGCGGCGGGGGTTTCCTACATTGACGACTTTGAAAGTTCCGAAAGCAATTACGATCTACGGAGCTTTAACAGCTGGTTTCACTCTTCCACCCCATCGCGTTACCCCGAACATCGTTTGAGGGACAGCCTGCCCTACGGTTTCAACCGCGCCAACCTCAGCTGGTACAATATCGACCCGCTTTTTTTCCGAAATTCACCCCTGACCCCCTCCCATATCCAAAACGATGTGGCCATGAAATCCAACCACTACATGCGGGAAGTTTTGGTTCAGGAGGTTTTTCCTAACCGCCAATTGGCCAACAACCAGCCGGTTAATTTACCCACCTTTGATTTAGCGTTTTACCCAACCGAAAAAGGCCCGTACAACTTTGATATCGTTCCCGGACCCCACTCCGCCGGTATCGACACCGCTGGGCGGCTTTTGAATCCAGCAGCCCGCTGGGGGGGTATGCAAAGAAGGGTTGAGCCCAATGATTTTGAGGCAGCTAACATTGAATTTATTGAGTTTTGGATGATGGACCCCTTTATCAACCAACCCAACCATAGCGGAGGGACCATATTTTTTAATTTGGGGAATTGTTCAGAAGATTTGTTAAAGGACGGTCGCCGTTCGTTCGAAAACGGATTTCCCAAAGCGGACGGTACGGGTCAAGTCGATACCACTGCCTGGGGTTTGGTTCCCAAATTACCTCCGTTGGTCAACGCCTTTGACAATAATCCGGCTTCTCGAAGCACCCAAGACGTTGGGTTGGATGGCTTTGACGATACCGGGGAGCGTAGTTTTTATGCAAGCCGATTTCTCGACCCGCTGGCTTCGGTTTTGGGGAATAATTCCACGGCTTACCAAAAAGCATTCAACGACCCGGCCTCCGACAATTACCATCACTTTAGGGGAAGTGATTTGGACGCCGCCAAGGTCTCGGTGCTTGGTCGATACAAGCGCTTTAATTTGCCTCAAGGGAATTCTGCGACCGACCAACAATCTCCGGAGCCCTATCCCACGTCGGCAACCAATGTCCCTAATTCCGAGGACCTGAACAACGACAATACGCTGACCCAAACCGAAGACTATTTTGAATACCGCGTCAATCTCTTGCCAACCGGCATGCAAATTGGCCAAAACTACATAACCGACATTTACGAATCCCCGGTAACCTTGCGGAACGGAACCACAGAAACCGTGAAATGGTATCAATTCAGGGTTCCCGTTCTGGCCCCGGATCGGCGCGTTGGTAACATTACCGATTACAAGTCCATTCGCTTTGCGAGGGTGTATTTCACGGGTTTTAGCGATAGCATTGTTTGTCGCTTGGCCTCCCTCCAACTGGTGCGCACCGATTGGAGACGCTATTTGCAAAGCCTGGCCCCTCCGGGCGAATACACCCCGGTTGATCAAGGAGATCCTACGGTTTTTTTGTTATCTACGGTGAATATCGAAGAAAACGGTAACAAATTACCAATACCCTACGTTCTTCCTCCAGGCATTGAGCGTGTACGTAATGTTTATACCACTAATTTTCAGCAGCTTAACGAACAATCCTTGCAGGTTCGCTTTTGTAAATTGAGGGATGGGGATAGCCGTGCAGCTTTCAAGAATACCTCCTTTGATATCCGGGCCTACAAAAGACTGGAGATGTTTGTTCATGCCGAAGGCGAATTTTTGAACGACGGGGACGTGGCTGCTTTTGTGCGCTTAGGAAACGACTACAACCAAAATTATTACGAGTACGAACAAAAGCTTTCGGTAACTTTAGCGGGCTCCGGTAGTCCGGAGAGCATTTGGCCCGTCAGCAACAACCTTACCATCTTTTTTGCAGACCTCAACGAGGCCAAGAAAGAAAGAAATCGCCAAAACTGGCCTCTTAACATTCCTTTTCGCATCACCACGGCCGCCGGGCATCGAGTCACCATCTTGGGGAACCCCAACCTTAGCCAAGTCCAAACCGTGATGCTGGGTGTTCGTAACCCACGCAAAGAGTCTGGAACAGCCGATGATGGTCTCGAAAAATGCGGAGAATTATGGTTCAATGAGCTAAGGCTAACGGATTTTGACAATCGTTCGGGTACCGCAGCCACGGGGAATTTGAACATGAAACTGGCCGACTTGGGTACCCTGAACGCTACAGGCCTGTACAAAGGCATCGGCTTTGGAGGACTGGAAAGCAAAGTCAGCGAACGATCGCGCGAGGAATTGTTGCAGTACGATGCCTCAACGAATCTGGATTTGGGTAAGTTTTTTGGAGCCCGATCGGGAATGCGAATCCCAATCTATGCGGCCTACGGAGAAACCTTTAGCACCCCTGAATTTAATCCTTTGGACGGCGACGTTCTTCTCAAGAATGTGTTAGCAAATTATGAAAAAGGGGTGCAGAGGGACTCTATCGTTTATGCTGCCGAAACCTACAGTCTACGCAAGGCTTTTAATATCACCAACCTCCAAAAAACTAGAACCGGCTCAGGAATGCCCATGCCTTGGGATCTCGAAAATTTTAACCTTACACTGGCCTATTCCGAAAATTTCCAAAGAAACCCCTTTACAGCCTTTAACACCATCAAAACATACAAAGCCAGTGTGGGATACCAATATAGCGGTCGGGCTATACCGGTACGGCCCCTTCAAAACGTAGCTTGGCTCAAACCCAAAGCCTTTGCGCTTATCAAAGATTTCAATTTTAACTACCTTCCAACGTCCCTGAATTACCGGGTAGATATTGACCGACTCTACCAACATACCCAACTTCGTAACAACGCAGACGGGGGTCGGGGTATCGCAGCCACCGTCAACAAAAACTTTTTGATGAATCGGGTCTTTGGGATGCGTTACGACCTCACGCAGGGATTGCGATTGGAATACGACGCCAATACCGCTGCGCGCGTTGACGAACCCTTTGGGCTCCTGGATACCGAGGCCAAACGGGACACCGTGCTTCAAAACCTTCGGAACGGTGGTCGTCCCACCCGTTTTAACCACACCATCAACGCTAATTACCAAGTCCCCATCAACAAATTGCCTTTGATGGATTTTTTGAATTTGGCCTTTCAATACCAAGCCAATTACGAATGGTTGGCGGCGCCTTTGGCGGCAAGCAATTTGGGAAATACCATTCAAAACTCGCGAACACAGCGGGTCAATTTGAATGTTACCATGAACACGCTTTACAACCGTTGGGCTTTTTTGCGTAAAGTCCTTGCCGACCAATCCCTCAAAGACCCCTTGCCCCAAAAACCGGGTAACAAGGATCCCAAAACGGTAGCCAAAGATCCCAAAGCCACCGGCAAGGACCCCAAAGGCGCTGGGGCAACCACCGCCCGCAGGCCGGCTGCCGTTCCGGAAGAGGATTACTCCAAAAACCTTTGGCGTGGCACCATCAAAATGCTCGCCATGCTCAAAAATCTTTCGGCGAACCTCAGCCTTACCGAAGGAACCGTAATTCCTGGGTTCAAACCAGAGCCTACCCTGCTGGGGACCAATACCGCCCTAAATGCCCCGGGATTTCCTTTTGTTTTGGGGGATCAGCGCGATTTGCGGCCAACCATTATTGCCAAAAACTGGTTAAGCACTGACACCAACATTACCGCGGTTTATGCGACCAACCGAAATCTCAATGCCCAGCTGCAGGCTACCCTGGAACCTTTTCGGGAATTTCGAATTACCGTTTCCGCTACCAAGACGGATGTTATGCGTTTTCAACAAAATTTCAGGGCCAATCGTTTTGGAGAAATCACCCCCTTCAACGGAATGGAAAACGGAGATTTTAGCATTTCGGTGCTCAGCCTTCGGGGTGCCCTGGAGCGAATCCCCACCACCCCCGGACAAGCCGATTACCTCCGTTCGGCCAATTTCCGTCGATTCGAAGAGAGCCGCTTGGAGATAGCCGAAAGATTGGCAGCCATCAACCCCAATTCCTCGGGGCGTGGGGCGGTGGACTCCTTGTTCCCGGATGGTTACAGCCGCAAATCCATCGATGTACTCATTCCTTCGTTTTTGGCCGCCTACACCGGTCAAGACCCCAAGCGGGTATCAACGTCCTATTTCCCCGTTATCCCCATGCCCAATTGGAGGGTTAATTATTCCGGGCTTACGCGTTTTGAATGGTTCAAAGACCGTTTTCAAAACATCATGATTAGCCACGGTTATCGGTCGGTTTATTCGGTCGGAAATTTCTCGACCAACCTGGTTTACCGCGAAACCAACGGCGCCGCTTCTCGAAGGGATAGCATCAATACCAAAGATTTTTATCCCAAATACCAAATCGCTCAAATTGGAATCGCAGAGCAGCTGTCCCCGCTAATTGGCCTGGATGCAACCCTCAAGAACAATTTAACCTTTCGACTGGAATACAAAACCTCCCGCAACCTGGTTTTGACCCTGGTCAATAACCGATTAAACGAAAACACCCTGAGGGAGTT
>JBJTSS010000283.1:0-1434 GCA_046079785.1 Bacteroidota bacterium | reverse complement strand
CAAAAGGTTGGTGGTTTTGCCCATGGCCGATACCACCACCCAGAGATGATCCCCACCATAGGTTTGGACCAAGCGGCCTAACCGATGTATTCCCTCGGCGTCTTGCACCGATGCACCACCAAATTTGAAAACCAACACGCTATGAACCTTGAACTGCTAAGTTAGGGTTTCGATGATAGGCTGCAAGGGCT
The DNA here is from genome assembly GCA_046079785.1 of Bacteroidota bacterium. Lineage (GTDB taxonomy): Bacteria > Bacteroidota > Bacteroidia > UBA7662 > UBA7662 > SYHX01. The sequence goes on along the minus strand of JBJTSS010000283.1, from coordinate 1,243 downwards.
GAACCACTAACCCGGTACGGCCACCATTCTTTCAAAAGTTCGGCCCCCATGGCCCTGTAAAACGCATGAGCGGGCTCATTCCAATCCAAGACCATCCATTCCACCCGATCCATGTGCCGATCCGCTGCCATGGCCAAAACCTCGGTCAACAGGGCCTTGCCCAAACCCCGCCGACGGTAAGCATGACGGATCACCAAATCTTCCAAAAACAAACATGGACCCCTCCAACTGGAATACTTGGTGTACACCATGGCCATGCCCAAAATTCCTTCTGGGCCCGCATCGGCTAAACAAACTTCGAACATGGGGGGATTGCGAAGGAACCCGTGTTCCAACAAATCCTTTTCGGTCAAAATGAAGGATTCAGGTTCCTTTTCGTACAAGGCCAACTCGGCGATTAGGGCATGGATCGCCGGTACATCCTCGGCCACCGCAGGACGAACCTTGAATTGCATCAGGGCCAGGTGATTTCGGGCTCGTGGCCTAGGGCAGTCAAATAACCCTTGGTGTGGTTTTTGATATGTTCAACACCCACGCCGGGTGCCCGTTCCAGAAGAACAAAACCAAGGGAATCGAAGCCAAAAACACCCAATTCGGTGACCACCTTTTGGACGCAGGCCAAGCCAGTCAGGGGAAGGGTGCATTGCGGTAGCAATTTGGATTCACCGGCCTTGTTGACATGCTGCATGGCCACCACAATATGCCGTGCCGAAGCCACGAGATCCATGGCTCCGCCCATGCCTTTGACCATTTTGCCGGGGATTTTCCAGTTGGCAATATCGCCTTGTTGGGAAACCTCCATCGCACCTAGCACCGTCAGGTCCACTTTGCCGGCCCGGATCATCCCAAAACTCATCGCCGAGTCAAAAAAAACCGAACCCGGGAGGGTGGTGATGGTCTGTTTACCCGCATTAATTAAGTCGGGATCCTCCTCCCCTTCCCAAGGAAACGGCCCCATACCCAGCAAACCGTTTTCGGATTGCAATTGAACTTCCATGCCCTCGGGGATAAAATTGGCCACCAGGGTAGGAATACCGATGCCCAGGTTGACGTAGTAACCATCCCGTAACTCGCGGGCGATGGTTCTGGCAATACCGTTTTTGTCCAGCATAATTCCCCTTAAGAACGTGAGCGAACGGTGCGCTGTTCGATGCGTTTTTCGTAATTTGTTCCAACAAAGATTCGATGAACATAAATACCCGGAACATGGATGTGATCCGGATCCAAGTCCCCGGGTTCCACC
>JBJTSS010000282.1:0-6982 GCA_046079785.1 Bacteroidota bacterium | reverse complement strand
CTTTTTTGAAGAACAAATCGCCTTGAACCCGTACGCCGATGCGGCCTGGTACAACCAAGGAATCCTATACAACCAAGCAGGTCTTTTCGAAAAAGCGCTGGATGCCTTTGAATACGCCTTGCTCATCCGGCCAGACCTCTCGATGGCCCATTTTAATCGAGCCAATACCTACATCAATTTAGAAAAATACCCCGAGGCTTTGGCCCAAATGCAAGAAGCCATTCGGTGCGAACCCGAATACCCCCTCTTCATCAACGGATTGGGGGAATGTTACGAGAAACTTAATCGCATGGAGGAGGCCCTGGCTCGTTACGAAGAAGCCGCCCTTTTGGACCCGCATCTCTCCGATGCTTGGTTTGGGCAAGCCGCCTGCAAAGCCCAAGGCGAAGCCTGGGGTGCCGCCTTGGTGTTAATCAATCGCGCCTTGGAGCTTTCCCCGGACCACGAAGAATATTGGTACGAAAAGGGTCGAATCCTCATGGCCCTTGCCCGCTACGATGAGGCCGAAAAAGCCTTGGAACAATCGTTACGTCTGGACGAAAGCTTTTGGGAAGCACGAATTCTTCGAATATCACTTTTTTTGGCCGTCGATCGGTACGAAGACGCCTTGCGTTGCATCCAAGACGGGCAAGAACCCCACAAGGATGATGCCGCTTATTTCTTTGAATTGTCCGGTTTGATTTATGCTTTTGAAATCAAAGAATTACTTGACCTGGCGCAAACATGTTTGGAATGGGCCTTGTCGGTTGATCCCAGCGAAGCGCATCATTTGTTAACCTTTTGGCCAAATGCCCATCAACATACCGAGGTGGTGGCCATGCTGCGGCGGTACAAGGCTTTAGACGACGAATAATATGTACGATTTTACTTTTGATTTCAACGAACGCTTGGGGTTAATCCCCGAACGCAGCCAGAAGCCCCGCAAGGATGGCCTAACCATGGTTATGGACAAAGGACTCAGCCTATCGGAGGCGGAGTCGTTTCTCGAGAACGGATCCGCGCATACCGATTTGGTCAAACTGGGTTGGTCCACCGGCCTTTTTAATCGCAAACTTCGCCAAAAAATTGATCGGTACCGGCAAGAGAATATTCGGTGTTATTTGGGCGGAACCCTCTTTGAGCTCTTTGTTGCCCGTAAACGCACCGAGGAATTCAAAAAGCTATTGGATGAATTGGACTTGGATACTGTCGAAATTTCAGACGGATCCCTGGATATGGCCCACGATACCAAATGCGAGTACATCCGGGATTTTGCCCGAAATTTTAAGGTTCTCTCCGAAGTAGGTTCCAAAGACGCCGAGAAAATTATAGCGCCCTATCGATGGATCGCTATGATGAAGGCTGAATTGGAGGCCGGTTCCGAAATCGTCATCGCCGAAGCCCGCGAAGCCGGCAATGTGGGCATCTTTCGGAGCACCGGTGAAGTGCGTTCGGGTTTGGTAGAAGAAATTCTAACCCAAATTCCTTCGGCCAAAATCTTGTGGGAGGCCCCCAACAAAGCTCAACAAACTTGGTTTATCAAAATGCAAGGATGCAATGTCAACCTGGGCAATGTGGCACCCCACGAGATCATTCCCTTGGAAACCCTGAGGCTCGGTCTTCGTAGCGATACCTTTGGTCAATATTTGGGTAACCAAAGACCGTAAAGCCATGATGCGTTCCCTTTTATTGTACCTCAAAGGGGTAGCCATGGGAGCTGCCGACGTGGTTCCCGGGGTATCCGGCGGAACCATTGCCTTTATTTCTGGGATCTACGAAACCCTTTTGCTGTCCCTTCGTTCTTTTGATGCCAGCCTATTGCGAATGGTTCTGCGCGGTGCTTGGTTGGAGGCTTGGCAAAAAATCAACGGGAACTTTTTGGCGGTGTTGCTATCCGGCATCGCCACCAGCATTTTGCTCCTGTCCCGCCTCATGATTTTCCTCCTGGAGGTTCATCCTATCCCCACCTGGTCATTTTTCTTGGGACTCATCTTGGCCAGTATCGTCGGGGTTTGCCGAGATCTTGATCTTCGTTCTTTTCGATTTGGATTAGGTTTTGTGTTAGGAACCGTGCTAGCATACGCCATCACCGTGATGTCACCCACCCAGACTCCGGAGGCGCTTTGGTTTATCTTTGTTAGCGGAGCTATTGCCATTTGTGCTATGATTTTACCCGGCATATCGGGATCCTTTATTCTTTTGTTACTGGGCAAATACAAATTCATCTTGCAAGCCCTGCACGATTTTAACGTTCCGGTTATTCTCGTTTTTATGGCTGGTGCCGCCGTTGGTATCCTTTCGTTCTCGCATCTTTTATCGTGGCTGCTACGCAAGCACCACCTGCTCTCGGTTTCACTTTTGGCGGGATTCATGCTGGGTTCCTTGAACAAAGTCTGGCCATGGAAACGCGTCTTAACATTTTATACCGACCGCAAAGGCGCCCAACACCCCCTGACCGAGGAAAACCTGAGCCCCTGGGCCTATGAAACCCTGACCGGACTCCCTGCCCAAACGTTGCTGGCTTTGGCGCTCATGGTCTTTGGTGCTGCGCTCATCTTGGGACTCGAAGCCTGGGGGAGGCAACGTTCGGCGTAGGTTTGTTCCAAAGCCTTGCCGAATATTCATCATGAAACACCCCCTTTTGCTGGGCCTCTTGGGTTTTCCATTGGGACATTCCTCCTCTCCCGCTCTGTTTGGAACTGCATTTGAGCGGGCAGGACTTGATGCGGAATACCGATGTTTTGAATACCGCGATTTCCCGGGCCTCTTGCGTTTGGGCCGGGAACATTCCCGCCTCTTGGGGCTCAATGTCACCCTGCCATACAAAAAATCCGTGTTCCAAGAAATTCAAAATTCCCTATGGAACGGAATGAAATCGGAACTAACCCCGGAAGCCTTGGGATGCGGGGCCGTGAATTGCTTGGGATTTCGTCGCTCCCCCCTAACCCTTGATCCTGATGCCGCTTTGGAGGGTTTTTGGGGACATAACACCGATGTGGAGGGTTTTGTCGCTGCCTTGGATGAATTATGCCCCAACGGCGTTGATGGTCCAGCGTTGGTCTTGGGAAACGGGGGAGCCGCTGCAGCCGTCATCTACGGGTTGCAACAACGCAGAATACCCTTTGGGGTGGTAACGCGCTCGCTTTCTCCTTCGGCCCCATACCCTCAATTCCTCTGGTCTGCCTTGGATCGAGCCACCGTTGCCCAACATCCTTTGATTATCCAATGCACCCCCCTCGGCATGGAGCCCCAAACGGATCAGTTGCCGCCCTTGGACCTCCAAGGTCTGGGCAGTCATCATGCGGTCATGGACCTTGTTTACCGACCCCAACAGACTCGGTTCTTGGAGGAATGCCAACAACTAGGGGCCCGTACCTTGGGTGGCCTCTCTATGTTTCGCATTCAGGCCGAGGCCTCTTTGCGTTTTTGGTCCCAATTACCGGGCGGTGAAGCCCTGCGCCATCCCCAATTGAACCTCGTCGTCTAATGGCCTTTCGCGTTTACTCCGAGTTTGAACCTGCAGGCGACCAACCTTCGGCCATTGCTCAACTCAGCGAGGGTTTACATCGCGGGGATCCGGCCCAAGTGCTTTTGGGGGTAACCGGTTCAGGCAAAACATTCACCATGGCCAAGGTGGTGGAGAATATCCAAAGGCCCACCCTGGTCTTGACCCATAACAAAACCTTGGTTGCCCAGCTTTACGGAGAATTCCGGCAGTTTTTTCCGGATAATGCGGTCGAATATTTTGTTTCGTATTACGATTATTATCAACCGGAAGCTTACCTGCCCTCCACCGGCACCTATATCGAAAAAGATCTATCAATCAACGACGAAATCGAAAAACTCCGGCTAAGAACCACCTCCTCCCTGATGTCTGGTCGGCGGGACGTCCTTGTAGTGGCCTCAGTTTCCTGTATTTACGGTATGGGCAACCCCGCCGATTATACCGATAAAGTCATCCGTTTGAATCGAGGATTAACCGTGTCCATTGAATGGCTTTTGCACCGATTGGTGGACGTGATGTACTCCAGGACCTTGCATGAATTGACCCGGGGTACGTTTCGGGTTCGGGGTGAAACCGTGGATGTTTACCCAGCCTATACGGATCACGCTTATCGTTTGGAATGGAACGGAAACCGAATCGAAAGCCTGTCTCGCTTGGATCCCGAAAGCGGACGAACCACGGAGTCCTTGGACGATCTGGCCTTGTTCCCGGCCTCCAATTATGTCACCTCAAAAAACGAATTGGGGGACCTGCTGCTTGAAATCCAAAAGGACATGGTAGCCCAGGTGGCCCATTTCAAAAAAGAAGGCCGCTTTGAGGAGGCCCGACGCATTGAAGACCGGGTCACTTTTGACGTTGAGATGATTCGCGAGTTGGGGTATTGTTCTGGAATTGAGAATTATTCAAGATACCTGGATCGAAGAAAGCCCGGGGATAGGCCCTTTTGTTTGTTGGATTATTTTCCCTCCGATTTTTTGTTGTTAATCGACGAAAGCCATCAAACCCTACCCCAGGTCCGGGCGATGTATGGCGGTGACCGAAGTCGTAAACTCAACTTGGTGGAATACGGATTTCGCTTGCCTGCCGCCTTGGATAATCGGCCTTTGATGTTTGGAGAATTTGAAAGCCTCATACCCCAGGTGATTTACGTAAGTGCAACGCCTGGCGATTATGAGTTACAGCATAGCGACGGGGTGGTGGTGGAACAAGTGGTTCGACCCACCGGGCTTTTGGACCCTCCAATCGAAATACGACCGGTGGCGCATCAGGTGGATGATTTGATGGAGGAAATTCGCCAAGAGCGGTTGCAGGGGCATCGGGTCCTGGTCACCACCCTCACCAAGCGTATGGCCGAAGAATTGTCCCGTTATCTGGTAGAAGCGGGCGTGGCATGTACCTACCTGCACAGCGGGGTAGAGACCTTGGAGAGGGTTGAAATTCTACGGGACCTACGGCTGGGAAAAATTGAAGTTTTGATCGGCGTTAATTTGTTACGTGAAGGTTTGGACCTTCCCGAAGTCGCCTTGGTCGCCATCATGGATGCCGACAAAGAAGGATTTTTGCGTAATTATAAATCCTTGACCCAAACCGCAGGCCGTGCAGCACGACACGAACAAGGAAGGGTCTTGTTTTATGCGGATCGAATGACCGGCTCTATGCAGGCCACCATCGACGAATGCCAACGAAGACGCCAAAAACAAGAAGAACACAACAAAAAACATGGAATTATTCCGCGAAGCATCCGCAAAAGCGATGATGAAATTCGTCGACAAAGTGCCCTTTTGGATATTCGTAACACATCGGAACTCACCCAAAAGCCAAGAACAAGTCCAACCTATTCCCCAACGGTCATGGACGCCTTGAATGCCGCTGAACCGGGGGCAAAACTCCTAGCCACGGCCCCCATGAACGATGCAGAACGGCGCAAAATCTCAAAACAACTCAAAAAGGAAATGAACCAGGCCGTGAAGGAAATGGACTTTCTCCTTGCAGCCCAAATTCGGGATCGAATTCACGCGTTGGAGCAGAAAAGCTAGCCCCTTTAAAACTTGTTCCTAATATCCCCAGAGGGTAATACCCCAATCCAATCGGTTAAGGTCGGGCCCCAAGCCCCCTCGGAACATGGAATAGATGGAATACTGACCAAAAAAACGCCAATTACCCTTACCAATTTCGGATCGTATGGACAGGGAAAACGGGTTTTGATAAAAGTTACCCGTCCGATACAACAAAACCTGACCACCTGGATCCCGGTAACGGTTCAAGGTTCTTGACCAAAGTCGCAGACCCGGCATCGCCATAATCCCGGCATGCCATCCCTTGGTTGGACGACTACCTTGAACAAAGGAAAATCCGACCGGAAACATCAGATGCATATTCTCAAAATTGGAGCGCCCAAAACTCGTTCCCGTGTTGCTATCCAAAGTCACGACCGACAAACGTCCGTTGTTTTTGGTTAACATTAGATTATCCTCCAAGCGTAGGTTATGGTAATGCAAAACCATACCGCCCCGAATCCACAGCGATCCTTTGGACGAGACCGTGCCGTTCTTTTGGACGCCCAAAAGGGGTTCCTGAAAGCGAAGGGGTGTCCACCATTGCATAAACAACGATTTCTCCGGCTCTAGGCGAAGCTCCGGATCGGTAGCAGGTGCCCCGGCATACCGTCCACGGTGCATCCAATGCGCGAAACCCAATTCAAAGGCCGGAATCTTGGGCTCCTTCACGGCCCGTCCTGACCAAAAATCTCCTTTGGCCCCATCCGCTCGGGTTGGTCCTCCGCCCTCTTCGTAATCCCAGGCAGCAACCGAGCCCAGCCCATTAATCCGATTCAAAAGGGTGGGGGGTTCCTTGCGGTAACGTATACTTCCCCCACCGGAAATATCTGCTAATAGCGTATCCGAAACATCCAATCGACACAGGCCTAGTCCATCAATAAAAACCTGTGCTTTTCGCACCTTGAGCTGGCGGGCCTCCACCAAACCAGGCCCGTTTATTTCGAGGCGAATTCGGTCCGCCTGCCCATGGAACTCCATCCGACCGACCCCATTAAGGTCAGCCAGCATCTCACCAACCTCCAGGTCCAAGGCCACTTGTCCAACCCCACTTAGACCGACCCGTAACAAATCTTCTCGCAGCATACCTTGGCTTTGGACCGAAACCGCGCCTTTCAATTGCAATTCCAAAAGGCGTGGCTGTTGAATACGAATTTCTTTGGCCGTTAATAGGCTAATCTGCAACCATTCCCCGTCCAAAACGGCATCGTTACTGCCCGTTGTCGACTCCTTGGTTTTGGGGCTAAGCTCTTTGCCATCCACCCAAAGGCGATGCTCAGTACCCTGCACCACCACAACCCGGGAGGCTTGCTGTAGACGAAGGCGGGTCCATACCAGACTTTCATTTTGTGCCGAAACCGAATCCCTGCCCCAAACCAAAAGGGCCACGGTCAAAGTCAAGACCAATCGGGTACGCAGAATTTGATTCATACGAAGATTTTTT
>JBJTSS010000281.1:0-3338 GCA_046079785.1 Bacteroidota bacterium | reverse complement strand
GCGATCCGGCCAGGACATGAGGTATAGGTCGAGGTCCCCATCGCGGGTACTGGTAAAAACCATCCAACGGCCATCCGGCGAAAAGGTGGCTTCGGCATCGTAACCGGGAGCACCCACCAAAACTTCCCGTTGCCCTCCCTTCAAATCGCTGATATAAATATCGTAGGCCTCGTCGATGGACCACAGGTATTTGCGGTCGGGTCGGGGGGCGGGTGGTGGGGGACAAGCCTCTTGCTGACCATGGGTAGAGGCCCAGACCACCTTTTGATCACCGGGAACAAAATAGGCGCAGGTGGTACGGCCTAGGCCCGTGGAGACCATCACCGGTTTTTGGGTGATGCGATCGCCCAATGATTGGCCCTGCTTTGGCAAAACGCGGGATGAATCCAAAACAAAAATCTGATCGCATTCCAAACCCCAAGCGGGGTTATTGCTCTGGAAAACCAATTGGTTGGAAGCCGTATTCCAATACGCCTCGGCATTGTCCCCACCGCGAGTTAACATGCGGGCGTTGCGAAAAAAAGTTTCGGCGGAATAAAGCAGGGTGTCTTCATGGCTAAAGTCAGGACGAACGACTTGACCCAGAACTTCTTGTGCCTGATAAAGCCCCCCCCATTGGAGTCCCAGGGCCAAGAAAAGCGAATAGCGAGGAATACGCATGGTTAACCTATTTTTGGCAAAAGTAATGGATAGGGTCTTGCATCGTTGGTTTGCACCGTGGGTCGTGCTGCATCTTTTGGTATTGGGGGTATCGTGCGATCGCACTTCCTCTCCATCCAAGAATCAAGAACAACGCGAATCGTCTCCTTATACCGAGGCTACATTGCAGGATCTCAACCAAAGGATTGCGATGAATGCATCGGACGCATCGGCCTACGGGGAACGGGCGGATTGGTGGCTGAACCGCGATCGGGAATATTCCGTAAATCGCCCCGATTCTGTTGACGATCCGACCAAAGAGGCCACCCCGGATCAACCGCGCGATGCCTTGCGTAAGGCTTTGCAAGACATCAAATCGGCCCTGCTTCTGGATACGGGCAATGCTCTTTTTTACTGCATCCTTGGGGAAATTTATACCCGTATTGGTTTAATCTCGGAGGCCGATGACGCGTTGAGGGTCTCCATGGCGCGCAATCCCCAATTGGTGAGGGCCTACCTACGCCGAGGTGAGTTGGCTTTGATTAACCGACAGCATTCGGTGGCTTTCAAGTACCTGAACGAGGCCCTGCGGCGGGATAAGCGTTTGGCCGAAGCCTACCTTCTCAAAGGCCTAACGCATTGGGAATTAAAAGATACCGTGGCCGCTCGTTCGGCCTGGCTTACCGCCATTGAACAAGATCCCAACCTGTATTCGGCCTACCTGGAATTGGGCCTGCGCGAGTCCAATCCCCGCTTGGCCCACCGTTATTTTTCGAATGTTTTGTCGATTCGTCCTGGTCATACCGAAGCCCTCTATGCTCGGGCGATGCTGCTTCAGAACCAGGGACTGGCGGATTCGGCTAGGCAAGATTACCGGGCCTTGCTTCAAGGCAACCAAGGCCACCGGGACGCCCATTTTAACCTGGCCTATTTGGATTTGATGGATCAACGTTACCCCCAGGCCCAGCAAGGTTTTGACCGGGTACTGGCCTTGCGACCCGGGGATGTTTCGGCCTTGGTAAACCGTGGTTTGTGTTATGAAATGATGAACCAAAAAGACCTGGCCTCTGCGGATTATCGGGAGTGCCTCCGTTTGGAAAAGGGGTACGCCCCGGCAATGCAGGGCCTTAACCGACTCAAATGATGTATATTCGCAGGTTTTTAGAGCCCATGATCCCTGCCTACTTCCCGGTCTATTCGGCATGACCCCCGATTCCATCCACGTACAACTTCCTGACGGTAGCCATCGTCAATTCCCCCAAGGGGCCTGCGCTTTGGATGTAGCCCGTTCGATTTCCGAGGGTCTGGCCAAACAAGTTTTGGCCGCTGAGGTGAACGGAGAAATCTGGGATTTGACCCGTCAACTTCCCGAATCATCCCATGTACGCTTGCTCAAATGGGAAGAACCCGGCGCTCGCTCTACCTTTTGGCATTCCAGCGCCCATCTCCTGGCCGAAGCCTTGGAGGCCCTGTACCCGGGCATAGGCTTGGGTATTGGTCCTGCCATTGATCAAGGATTCTATTACGATATCGATTTTGGGGAACACGCCTTTTCCAGCGATGATTTTGAAAAGGTCGAGAAAAAAATGCTGGAACTTGCTGCCAAAGCATCGGCTTTTGAGCGAGCAGAAATCCCCAAAGCCGAAGCCGTGGCCTATTTTGAGGCCAAAGGCGACCCTTACAAACTGGAATTGTTGGAGGGTCTCGAAGACGGCCAAATTACGTTTTATACCCAAGGCGGTTTTACGGACTTGTGCCGTGGCCCGCATTTGCGGGATACGTCGGCCATCAAGGCGGTCAAACTATTGAATACGGCCGGAGCGTATTGGAGGGGCAACGAGAAGAACAAACAATTGACCCGGATATACGGAATCACTTTTCCGCAGGCCAAGGAATTGGAACAATACCTGCATCTTTTGGAAGAAGCCCGCAAAAGGGATCACCGTAAATTGGGCAAAGAGCTGGAGCTGTTTGCCTTCAGCGAAAAAGTGGGGATGGGGCTTCCTTTGTGGCTGCCCAAAGGGGCGATGGTGAGGGAAGTTTTGGAGCAGTTTTTGAGGCGACAGCAAACCAAAGCCGGTTATGTGCAGGTGGTAACACCACACATAGGCCACAAAGAACTTTACCAAACCTCCGGCCATTGGGATAAATACGGACAGGATTCTTTTCGGCCAATTTTGACACCGCACCAAGGGGAAGAGTACCTGCTTAAGCCCATGAATTGCCCCCATCATTGTGAAATTTACCGAACCAAACCCCGTTCCTACCGGGATTTGCCTTTGAGGTTGGCGGAATTTGGAACCGTATACCGCTACGAACAGCACGGGGAATTGCACGGGTTAACCCGGGTCCGTGGCTTCACCCAAGATGACGCCCACTTGTTCTGCCGTGATGATCAAGTTAAGGATGAGTTCAAAAAGGTTATATCCTTGGTTTTGAAAGTATTCGAAGTTTTGGGTTTTGAGGAATACACCGCCCAGATTTCCTTGAGGGATCCCGAAAACCGTACCAAATACATCGGCACGGATGAGGCCTGGGTCAAAGCGGAGCAGGCCATTATCGAAGCCACCGCCGAAATGGGCATGAAAACCATTACCGTCCCCGGGGAAGCCGCCTTTTACGGCCCCAAATTGGATTTTATGGTTCACGATGCCTTGGGTCGTTCCTGGCAATTAGGTACCATCCAGGTGGATTATAAC
>JBJTSS010000280.1:0-1233 GCA_046079785.1 Bacteroidota bacterium | reverse complement strand
CTTGCCCTTTCTTCGAGGACCCTGGTTTTATGTTTTCTATAATTTGCTACTCTTGGTGAAAGCTTGGCAAGTTAATGCGACGATTTATTTGGCGGTGGATGCCGATACCTTGCCGGCCTTGCGGTTGGTCTCCTGGCTACGTCAAAAAATGTTATGGTGGGATGCCCATGAATGGTTCACCGAGGTTCCGGAATTGAGCGATCGACCCGTTGTTCGATGGGTTTGGAACCTGGTTTTGAAGGTCTTTTTGAGAGGCAAGGTCCAGTGTTTTACGGTTGGTCCATCCTTAGCGGGCATCTTTCAACGGATGCACGGATACCCATTTACGGTGCTGCGCAACATGCCTGCCTTGCCCCAAGAAGGGGTTCCAATTCCCACCCTTGCCCCCCCCTGCACCGGCCCCTTTATTCTGTACCAGGGCGCCTTGAACCAGGGTCGGGGTTTGGAGGCCTTGATTGATGCGGCCGACTTGGGCCTCCCCTGCCCTTTGGTTTTGGCGGGTAGCGGCGATCTGGATTTCAATCTTCGATCCCAGGTCCAATCGCGCAACCTCCAAGAGCGGGTTTACTTTACCGGGCCCTTGCCCCCGGCCCAGCTACGTTCTTTGACGGAACAGGCCTGGTTGGGCATGAATCTTTTGGACCACCCCAGCCTTAGCTACCGCTATTCCCTGGCCAATAAATTTTTTGATTATACCGCGGCCGGTCTGCCCCAAGTGAGCATGAATTTTCCTGAATACCAAAACCTCCTTCAGGAATTCCCGGTGGGCTGGACCCTGGACGATTGCCAACCCAAAAACCTGGTTCGCCTTTGCCAAGAACTTTGGGAAGAACCCGATCGGGTTCGCGCCGCACGTCTTGTCTGTCCCCAGGCAGCAGCGGTTTGGACCTGGGCCAACGAAAGCCAGGTTTTGGTGGACAAGCTACGAGCCTTGACCCCCTAAGATCCAGTCCACCAAAAGGCCCGCATTTTGAGCGGGATCAAAATGTTGTTGGATTGCTTGATGCCTCAACGCAAGGGCACTTGGCTTTGGCGGATTTTCCAAAGCGTTGCAGATCGCAGGAAGCCAGTCTACAGAACGAGCAACCGGGGTTACCCAGGATTCCCAAGGCAGCCCCTCGACCGCCGAACGATCCACCAAAACATGACCTGCGCCGGCCAAGGCATGGATCATTTTGAGGCGAAGACCTGCCCTCCCCACCGACGGAAGCACGTGAACGGCCGCTGTCAAAA
>JBJTSS010000279.1:0-5928 GCA_046079785.1 Bacteroidota bacterium | reverse complement strand
GATAGGCGACTGAATTTGACGCATACGGAAGGCAATAACCGAATCCGAAAGTGGTGGGATATAGGTCGGCGCGTAGCCGTATTTATTGGGTAAACGGGGTTGACCGGTATCGTCCTTTTTGAAGAAGCGCAGCGAAACCACGCTATCCAATTGCCGAACAATGGCCTCGTTCGCCAAATCAAAAGGGGAACGAACACCCGTTTCGGAAGTGGCTACAGTCTGGGCCTGCAGGTTGAATACCATTAACAGCCCGGCAATGATTCCAAGTAGGACCTTGTTCATGCGGTAGGAGAGATTGGAACCAGGTTTTGTAATTGCCCGGTTATTTCAAAAAGAGAGGCCTCACCAAAGGAAGGCCCCATGAACTGAAGTCCCAACGGCATGCCGTTCGAATCGGGACCAAAAGGAATCGAAAGTGCTGGTAGACCCGTTAAATTAGCTAGAACGGTGAATTGGTCTTCGAGATACATCGCCAAAGGGTCGTTGCTTTTTTCGCCTAGTTTGAATGCAGAGCCGACGGTGGTGGGTAGCACAAAAGCATCGCAGGACTCAAAAACTTGATCGAAGCGATCTTTGAGCTGTCGACGAACCTTTTGGGCCTTGGCGTAATACGCATCGTAATAGCCTTCACTTAACACAAACGTGCCCAATAGAATTCGGCGTTGGACCTCTGGACCAAAACCTTGGGACCTGGATTTTTTGAGGGTCGACTCCAAAGAATGAGCTTCCGGCGAACGGAAACCGTAGTGCATTCCAGCATAACGACTCAAGTTGGACGAAGCTTCGGCGGTAGCCAAAATGTAGTAAATAGGAATCGCGTACTCCAACCCCTGGACCGTCAATGGAACAAGGGTATGGCCTGCTGCTTGCCATGCCTTCATGGTCTCTTCCATTCGTTGACGCCATACCAGACTAAGGGCTGCATTTTCCAGCCATTCCGGATTATATCCAACGCGGTAAGAACCGCTAGGGGTCCTGGTATTCAAATCTTCGGCTAAGGGGGCTGTACATGTTGCGTCAAAATCATCGGCTCCTGAAATGCAGGAAAGTAAGGTCACCGCATCCTCCAATCGCTCTCCAAAAACCCCCACCTGATCAAAAGACGAACCAAACGCAACAATGCCATGGCGAGAAACCCGACCGTAGGTGGGCTTGATACCTACCACACCGCAAAAAGAAGCCGGTTGACGGACGGAACCCCCGGTATCGGTCCCCAAACTCAAGTGACAACCCCCAAAAGCAACGGCTGCTGCCGAACCCCCAGAGGACCCTCCAGGAACTCTTTCGGGATCCCAGGGATTGCGAACCGGACCGTATGCAGAATTCTCATTCGACGACCCCATGGCAAATTCATCACAGTTCAATCGACCTATGATGACGGCGCCAGCTTCTTCGAGGCGCTGAACCACCGTTGCAGAATACAGGGACACAAAACCTTCGAGAATTCGGGATCCTGCAGATACCCGGTGATTTTGGTGACATATGTTATCCTTTACGCCAATCACGACGCCCGTCAATGGCGCCAAATTACCTTGGTAACCTTGGGCATCCAAAGCATCGGCCTTGTTTAGTGCTTCTTCGGCATAAACTTCCAAAAAGGCAGCGTAGGTCTCGTGCTTGCGGATGCGCTCCAAACAGGACAGCACTTCGTTTCGAACGGTGTGATGACCCGAACGAAGACGATTATGATAACATTGAATACCCTCAAAAACCAAACCTGACGCTTTAGGGGATTCAGGAACGGTTTTCGCTTCGGGTCTCGGTTTCCTTCTCGATTTCTTTGCGAATACCGGAAGAAGCGTCTTTGAATTCCCGTATACCCTTACCCAATCCGCGAGCTAATTCAGGGATACGTTTGGCGCCGAACAACAAGAGAACGACCGCAAAAATTAGAATTAACTCACCGGTGCTCAGATTCCCAAGCAAAAGGAACAGGGGGGTTGAATCGGTGTTCATGGTCAGACGGGATTAAGAATTTTACAAATATAGCCACCAGGCACCCCATGTGCACCCCCACCAGGGCAATGCCTGGGACAAAATGTCAAAAATCGAGCCCCAACGAAAGAACCCAAGCCGGCGCCAGGCGAACCCTGTTTTCGGTAGCCCAGGCCCTATCCAATCGAACCGAGTAACCCAAAATATGGGCGCGGACCCCAACCCCATAGGACCACAGCCAGGGGGTCAACTGCCGATCAAAACGAACCCTGACCGGATCCCTGTTAATCTGTGTTGGGAATAAGGTGGTATCGGTTTTGAAAAACCGCCCGGGATACCAGGCAGTACCTGCATCCACAAAGCCTGCAAGTTGAAAATTCCTCCAAAACTCCGATCCAACCGGAACCGCTGCACGTAGTGCCGCTGGAATCCACCGGACCTCGGTTCCTAGGCCCAAAAAGGAAGAACCGTTCATGGTATTCACAGGCAAACCCCGAACAGGCGCTGCAAGTCCGTTCAACAAAACCTGGGGCGCAGGTGGTATGGGCATGTCCCCGTTGAAGCGAGGCATGAGCCATTGCTCCGTACCCCCGACCATGTAATTGGCCCGCAATTTGCCGCTAGACTGCTGAAAAGCCAAGCGACTAGCCCAAACCATTCCACCAAACAAAGGTTGATACGCCCGCGCATCCCATCCCCACAGGGTTCCCGATCCGGTGGCTGTACCTGAACCCAGATAAAACTCCTGAAATACCTTGGCCCGAATACCCTTCCACAAAACACCGGAAGAGCGGGTTGTTCGGTCAGTCATCCATTCTAAACGCATACCTGTTCGTTGGTTACGCAATCGACCATTGTCTTTGGGAAAATCAGGATTGAGCGGAAGATTTTCGTAGGATAAAATGTGACCAAGCGTCAACGCAATCCCTGAATGTACCCCCAAAGGCCGGGTTGCCGAGGCGTTGATTTCCCAAACCTGGGATGGGTTGGATGCGTTGCCCGATGAATTCAAGCCCCCACTTTGAGGGAAACTTGCAGGAAGACGCGAATAGACCGCCATCCCCCGCCAATCCACCAATCCACTCAAGTTTTCGTACATGATATAGGACTGAAAATCCGACAGGGACTGCAATACCAATAGTCCTGCCGACAAATTACGATCCTCGGGCATATCCGATAAACCAACCCGAACCAAAGCACCGGGCCTGGCATGCAGGGTATGCAGGCGACTTGCGGACAACAAGGGCATGCGCCCCTGCAATAGGGTACTGCCGGCCTGCAGACTGACGTGGTCTATCGAAGAAGCCGTAACATAAGGCATAACTTTGACCAATGGGGCCTGGGTTTTGGTTTGAGCCGCAAACATGAGGGACGCCATTCGTGCCACGGTATTGGGCTCAAAACCCGGCAGCCAATCCCCCCCGGTATGATCAGGCAAAAGAGGGGGTGCATCCATGCCGGCCCCTTGGACCGGTCCCAAGAAACCCAAATTTGCCGGACGAACCTCGTCCAGCGCCAATCCAGATCCACCACCCTCGACCAACAAACGCTCTCGCTCTTGACGACGCCAAAAGGTAACCGGAAGGTCTTCGGGCGCTTTCGGGTTCTCCACAAGGCTTGAGGTGTCTATTCGGTCTCGCATAGCCAAAACCTCTGGACTTGGGTTGGGATCAGGCCCCAACAAAAGGCTGCTGGTCATCGCGCCTCCTTCGTGCCAACGCAGACTTCCGGCGGTAGGCGGTAAGGCCTTGGGGTTCGTGTTGGGCGCTTTCCAGGTTCCCCGATAACGAATCAAGTAGCCGGTACGATCCGAAAGCCAAAGTAGATGACCCCCACCCAAAGGCAGCGGTGCCGATACCGATTCGGTATCCACACCTAAGACGACTTGAGGTCGGCTTCCTACCGTGCGATCCAATCGAAATAAGCCGTTCCAACGCCCACTGGATTGGTTTTCGGTTGCAGGCTCCCATCCCATGGGAGAACGGGCAGCATAGACCACGGCTTGGGAACCCGGCACAAAACGCGCATCGTATTTTTCTAAACTATCCGACCATAACAAAACCGGAGTGGCTTGGGGCGATGCCCAAGTCCAAAGACCCGATCGACCGCCAGCGGTGGCACAGGCGACGAGGGTTTTACCATCCGGAGACCAATCCAAGGACTGAATATGTTCCAAATTCCGAAGAGGTCTTTCCTCCATGGACCAAACCTTTTCGCTATTGCGGCTAAATACCAACCAACGCTGGCCGGTCATTTCTTTTAAGACCACCACCAAGCGGTTCCCTCCGGGATGCCAAGCCAACAAGGGATAATCATTCCAAGCCACCGAACGCATTGGTTCACTGCGAAACAAACGAATGGTTTCTTTGGTGCTTCGATCATAGGCATACACCGATAACCGTCCCCGATGAAAAGCCCCAAAAGCCAAATGCCGACCCCGAGCATCGGAACGCACGGGTCCCAAGGCCCCGTAATTTTTGCCGGGCAGGGCCAAAATATCCTTGGCTACCAGGAGAGCCGTGGAATCTCTGGCGGCTTCGTTGCGGTAATCGGCCAGAATAGCTCCCACAAACGAGGCATAACTCATGGAGTTCAGGGAACGAAATGCGGACTGAACCTGACGGTGAGAACGGGCCAGATTCAGAAGCCGTGCAGTCCCGCCCGAACCATTCAAGAGAGCGTAGCGATGCCAAAACAGTACCCCCGCCAAATCGGGTCGACTACGAACCAATTCGCCGTAACCAGAGCGGGGATGCTCCATCAACCAGGAGCGTAATTCGCGGTCCATGGACCCCTTCCAACCTGCCCCACGGTACCGGGCATATCCATCCGTAAACCAGGAAGGTAGCACGAGCAAGGCTTGATTTTGAATTCGCTGCCAAGAACTCCCTCCATAGAGCAACTCCGCAACCAAAACGCGTACAATCCCCTCCCGTATTTGTTCCACCATATCATGGGTTGAACCGGAAGCAAAAACGGACACCTTGTTTCCGGGTGCAGGAAAATTCCATCCTGTGTTATAATAATATTTTTCGCGATTCAGATTGCTCTGCAAAGCCGACTGTCGTGTCTGAAACAAAATGACCTGGTAAGGGTCTGCCGGTTGAACGTTGAGCTGTTGCTCCAATGCGGTGCTGATCCCGGGCAAAATTCGAGCAATCCATCGTGCCGTGCTGTCCCATGGCGGATGGTAATACACCCGGTCTCCGCGGGCCTCGATCATTTTCCAAGGCAATGGACTTTGTTGCCTCTGGTTCTTTCCAAAAGGGGTTAATTGCAATTGAACCTGGGCTGACGTCTGAACAGAAATAAATAATCCCCATAGGCACACCCAACCCGTCAAACGGGGGCGGTCCAAGAACAAACGCAAAAAGGACAGCGAAGGCATCGTGCTCAAAATTAAGTAATTTGGTGCCATGACCCGCTGCGAAATTCATCGTTTTACCTTTAATCCTTTTGGGGTGAATACCTACGTTCTGTACAGCCCCGAAAGAGAAGCCCTACTGATCGATCCTGGATGTTCCAATCATCGCGAACAAGCGGAATTGCAGGATTTTCTTCAACAAAAAGACCTCAAACCAACCCGTTTGCTCTTGACCCATGCCCATATTGACCATGTTTTGGGCAATGCATGGGTTGACCGCGTTTTTGGATTGCAACCGTGGATGCATCGCCTGGATCTTCCGGACTTGGAACGTCTGCAAGCCTACGCGCCCCTTTTCGGCGTGGAGGCCGAGCCATCCCCTGCACCATCCGGGTTCCTTGCCCATGGGGATACGGTCACCTGGTCCGGACCCACCCTTCAAATTTTGGAGGCCCCTGGCCATTCTCCCGGTAGCCTGTGTTTTTGGATACCCGAACAGGGATGGGTCGTGTCCGGCGATGTCCTTTTTGAACGCAGCATTGGACGCACCGATTTGCCCGGAGGGGATCACCCTACCTTGATCGCTTCGATCCAAAAAGTGCTATGCCAATTGCCCGAGGAAACGTTGG
>JBJTSS010000278.1:0-1501 GCA_046079785.1 Bacteroidota bacterium | reverse complement strand
ATGTTTCAAAGATACCGACAGGCCTACGCCAAAATCCCTATTTTTGGGACTCACCCCTATTCAATTCAACCTTCTATTCCATTCATCCCTCATGACCGTAGCGATTGATTTTGATGGCGTCTTGCATCTGTACAGCCAAGGTTGGCAAGAAGGCCGAATTTATGACCCCCCCGTTCCCGGTAGCCGGGAAGCGCTCACGGCCATGAAGGCCCTTGGCTGGAAAATTTATATTTATTCCACCCGAAGTAACAAACTTTACCACAAAGACCAAACCAAAGACCAAGAGAACGCGATGAAAGCGTGGTTGGACGAACACGGTATCCCTTACGATCGAATATGGGGTTTTGGTAAGCCCTTGGCAGAATTGTACATCGATGATCGGGCCCTCACCTTCCAAGGAAACTGGGAGGAAACCCTCCACGCTGCCCAAAACTTTACGCCCTGGAATCGCCCTCCAAAATCATCAACCTAAAAGTCGATGATGACTCCGATGGTGGGTAACAATTGGCCCGCCGTATTGGGAATGGTGGACCCCTGATAACGGGTGGGATCGGAAGGATCGCTAATCAAAGCCCCGGTGGCCCTGTCACGATCGGCGACCAAAAAGGCAGGACCTTGGGTTTGTTGATTCAACACATTTTGGATATCGAGGTACAGGTTCAGTGCCCAACCTTTGAAATCCCATTTGCGGTCAACGCGAAGATCCAACTGCATGGTCGCACCGCTGCGATTGGCGTTGAGTCGTGAATAATCCAAAAATGGACGACCAAATTGGTCCCAAACCGCTTTGCGCAAAGAACTGGAATCAAAGGGCGTAAAGGGAGGAGCCCCAACATAACGGTATCGAAGACCCATTTCCCAATTTTTGGCAAATATTTTGCCACCTGTTACGGTCAAAAGCCAGCGATTATCCCAGGCAGAAGGGGTAGGATCGGTAGGCAATCCGTTGCCAATTCGATTATCAAACAAAGAACGCACCCAGGTCAAGGCCATGATGCCATAAAATCCTTTGTTTAGTTTTTGTTGCAACAATAACTCCATTCCGTAGGTTTTGCCCAATCCCACGGACAAGGCTGGTTCATTCCCGATGATCCCAAAGTCGGCCCCTAAATTGGCGAGACTAATTCCTCGGTCCTGAAGAACAGGGACCCCGGAATAGCTTTTGTAGAAAGATTCCAAGGTTGCTCTAAACGTTTTGCCCCCAAAGTACTCCACCCCAGCGACCCAATGGTCGCTGCGCATATAGGTCAGACCATTTTGACGATTTACCAATTCCCCCTCAGTGGATTTTTTGAAACCCAACAAGGTATAAGCCGGCAATTGGTAGTAAATCCCGGTATTGGCGTTGAAGGTCCACCTAGGCGCAAAATTGTACGACAACGAAAATCGTGGTGACCATTGTTCCCAGAGTTTAGCCGTTGATGCGGCCCAATCACAGGCATCCAAGCGCATCCCCGCGCTCGTCACCAACAAGTTATCAAAATAGGATTTCGAGACCTGA
>JBJTSS010000277.1:0-2082 GCA_046079785.1 Bacteroidota bacterium | reverse complement strand
CATGGATTTCGAATCGGTTACTGAGCTGTGCATTGATGATTTCCTGATTCTCGCCATTCAAACTAACTTTGACTGTTAGATCGGATGAATTGATGCGCATATTGCTACGCAGTCCCCATTCCCATTTGCCGTTCTCCACGGGCCTCGTATGGTCGTATTGAGCGGTATACACCTGGTTTTGACCCGACCCCCGGTTTTCCTGAAGACGGCTAAAAAATTTATTCACTAGGACACTATCCGCCTGGTTGTTCAAATCGGCGCTTGTGCCGTTGGCGGATTGGTTGAGATTGAGGTCCACACTCCATTCTTCGCCCGGTTTTGCGGTTGTTCGCCGTAACAAAAATTGCATGGAACCGTAGCGCCAAAAATTCTGTTGTTGGTTGGTTTGTCGGCCGTCCACAAGGGTTAGGCTGCTGTTGTTGGGGGCCGGCGATTTCCATGTATAGGGCTGATTGTCGTAATTCCTGAAACGACCATCGCCCAAATTAAAGGAAGCGGTCAGCGTTGTTCGTTGGTTAAGCGTATAGTCCCAGGCCAAACGCCCCATTTGAAATCGACGACCCAGCATCCCCTCGGAGACTTGAAAAAACGTTTCGGTGGCCTGCCCATCGCGGAGATTTTGACGAAGGGTTCGGTTGCTAAGCGGGTTATAAAAATCGCTGAAATTGTACGACACCGACCATGCCGAAGCGCCCTCTTTGAGGTTAAGGTTCAGGCCTGTATTCCAACGGTTCCCGGTTCCTAGGCCAGCGTTGGCCGAACCTTGGTAACCGGGTCCTCCGGCTCGCTTGAGCACTACGTTCAACAGGCCACCGGTGGTGTTGGCGTCAAAACGAACCGAGGGGTTGGTCATGACTTCGATGCGCTCAATTTGTTCGGCAGGTATTTGTTCAAGCGTCAAAACGCTGGGTCTGCCATCCACAAAAATTTGGGGAACGGCATTACGAAGCCTGACGGTTCCATCGGCATCGGTGGTCACCCCGGGAAGATTACGCATCACTTCCAACGCAGAGGCACCCCGACTGGTTAGGTCTTTGTCCACCGTGTACACCTTGCGGTCGATCCCCAAAACGGTGGTCTGACGGGAATCCGTGATCTCTACGGTTTGAAGTTTGGTGACGTCCTCCTCCAGGTAGAGATTCCCCACCTCGGTCGTTGGTACGGAAGGGATCACTTGAACGGATCGGTAGAGGGGAGTGCAGCCCAAAAAGCGTACTTCCAAAAGGTAACGACCGGGTTGGACCTTGTCCAAACCAAAATACCCCCCACCACGGGTTAAGGAGCCGGTCACCAGGACCGAATCGGAGGTCTTGAGCAAGGCAACCGAAGCAAATTCCAGCCCTTTGTTCTGGTTTTTGAGGAAAACTCGGCCTTGAATCCCCCAATTTTGGGCCAAAACAGGGTTGGATAGGGCCAAAAGTCCCAAAATTTGGGTCAAGATCCCAATAAAAAGCGCCCAAATCGTTGATCGAGCGTTGAATATATATCGAGAAAGCAAAGTCATGAGGGTGCAAAAATACACCCCGCCAAGGTAGGGGGATGTGGCATTTTATTTGGCGGGATTTTCAACTACCTTTGCGCCACATTTACCCCCTTATCCCATGAGTTCTACCGGCAAAATTGCCCAAATTATCGGCCCGGTCATCGATGTGGCCTTCGAAAGCGGCACCCCGCTACCTGAATTGTTCAACGCTTTGTACGTGGACCGCCCAGGCGGTCAGCGGGTTGTGCTGGAATGTCAGCAGCATTTGGGCGAAGATTCGGTCCGTACCATCGCGATGGACGGTACCGAAGGTTTACTAAGAGGGATGGCGGTTACCGATACCGGCAAACCCATCCAAATGCCCACCGGTACCCAAATCAAAGGTCGTCTCTTTAACGTCGTCGGGGAAGCCATTGACGGCCTCCGTCCGATGAAAGAAAACAGCGCAGGCCTTCCGATTCACCGTAAGGCCCCGGCTTTTGAAGATCTCAGCACGTCCACCGAAGTTCTGTACACCGGTATCAAAGTCATTGACCTCATCGAACCCTACGTCAAGGGCGGAAAAATTGGTCTCTTCGGGGGTGCCGGTGTTGGCAAAA
>JBJTSS010000276.1:0-10637 GCA_046079785.1 Bacteroidota bacterium | reverse complement strand
CCAAATTTGACGCCTCTCGCTTCAGAACCCGTTTTGCTGCCGAAGTCAAGGGCTTTGATCCCGAAAACCATATGGATCGCAAGGAGGCCCGCAAAATGGACCCCTACACCCATTACGCCATGGTTACGGCCGAAGAGGCCTACCAAGACGCCGGTTTGGAGGGCTATCCCATCGACGGAGAGCGAGCAGGAGTTATATGGGGTTCGGGTATTGGAGGGATGTACACCGTTTATCACGAATTCAAAGCCTTTTTTGAAAGTGACGGTACCCCCAAGTTCAATCCCTTCTTTGTCCCCAAAATGATTTCGGACATTGCCGCGGGGTACTTGTCGATTCGCTACGGCTTCCACGGGCCCAATTATACCACGGTTTCGGCTTGCGCCTCTTCCAACAATGCCATCATCGATGCCTTCAACTACATCCGTTGGGGGGTCGCCGATCTATTTATCACCGGAGGTTCCGAAGCAGCGATTAACGAGCCTGGGGTTGCCGGCTTCAATGCCATGAAGGCCCTTTCGGAGCGGAACGATGACCCAACCACCGCCAGCCGGCCTTTTGATTTGGACCGGGACGGTTTTGTTCTGGGCGAAGGGGGTGCGGCCTTGGTCCTGGAATCCCTAGACCATGCCTTGGCTCGAGGGGCCAAGATCTATGCCGAAATAGGCGGTGCTGGGCTTTCGGCCGACGCCCATCATATCACGGCGCCCCATCCCGAAGGCCTTGGAGCCACCTTGGTCATGAAAAATGCCCTTAGGGATAGCGGGTTGAATCCGGCAGATTTGGACTACATCAACGTACACGGAACCTCGACCCCCTTGGGAGACTTATCCGAAATCAAAGCCATCCAAAACGTTTTTGGTGACGATGCCTATCGGTTAAATGTATCCTCCACCAAATCCATGACCGGCCACCTTTTGGGGGCCGCTGGTGCTGTGGAGGCCATTGCATCCATCAAAGCAATCTGCGAGGGTATCATTCCACCCACGATCAATCATTTCACCGATGATCCGGCTTTTGACGCCGGCATCAACCTAACCTTCAACAAGGCCCAAACCCGCCAGGTCCGGGCCGCCCTGAGCAATACCTTCGGATTTGGAGGGCATAACACCTCGGTGGTTTTCAAAGCGTACCGGGCTTAATGCCTCTGCTCCCGCGATTTTTTACCCCCCATACCCCTCGTAAGGATCTTCAACGGCGCCTGCGTTCCCTCACCGGCCTTCGCATTCGTCAAATTGAGCTTTACGAACTGGCCTTTACCCACCCCTTGGTTCACGGCCAAAAAACCTTGAGTTTTCACAGCACCAACCAGCGCCTGGAATTTTTGGGCGATGCGGTTTTGGATTTGGTGGTGGCCGATTACCTATTTCGCAAATTTCCTTTCAAGCAAGAGGGATTTCTTACCGAAATGCGTTCCAAAGTAGTCAACGGTGAGTTTTTGGACCGCTTGGGCCGGCAATTGGGCCTGGACCAAATCCTCAAAGAAACCTCGCTCCGATTAGCCGACGAGCCAGAATCGGCCCAAAAAAATCGGCACCTGGACCGTCAATTGACCAGCAAAGGCTCGGTCACCGATGCTTTTGAAGCCTTTGTAGGGGCCTTGTACCTGGATACCGGGTTTATGACCACCAAACAATGGCTGGAATCCGCCATCTTGGATCAACAGATCGATTGGGAAGAACTGGAGCAAAGCGGAATTAACCCCAAGAGTCGCTTGTTGGAATGGGCCCAAAAACACCGGGCTTCGTATCGCTTGGTCTGCGAAGAATCCGAAACCACCCACCGCGGAGGCAAAGCCACACTTTATTCCATCACGCTTTGGGTCAATGGGAAAGCCGAAACCACCGCCCAAAATTTCAACAAACGCAAAGCAGAACAGGAAGCCGCTGCGCTTTTTTTTGAACAAAGAGGTCAAAACGAAGGCCCTTAAGGTTAAACTTAGGGTTCTCGATGGAAGTGCCTCCC
The DNA here is from genome assembly GCA_046079785.1 of Bacteroidota bacterium. Classification (GTDB taxonomy): domain Bacteria; phylum Bacteroidota; class Bacteroidia; order UBA7662; family UBA7662; genus SYHX01. The sequence goes on along the minus strand of JBJTSS010000276.1, from coordinate 8,675 downwards.
TTAGCCCCCGAAACTGTACCCGCCAAAGCCTGGATTTTTCCAGAACCTGAGGCCTGGGCAACGATTGATTCGTTGACCCAAGCCTTGGGCATGGACCGCAACCTCGTTCAACTTTTGGTTCAACGGGGCATTCAAAGCTTTGAAGAGAGTAAGGCGTTTTTTAGGCCCCATTGGAACGATCTCAACGATCCAGGTCGGATGAAAGACATGGACAAGGCGGTGGAAACCCTGGCCGAATGCATTGATAACGGTCAAAGAATTTTGCTCTACGGGGATTACGATGTGGATGGCACAACCTCTGTTGCTTTGTGTTATCGTTTTCTGCGTAAATATTGTTCCGATATAGGTTATTATATTCCGGATCGTCGTAGCGAGGGTTACGGGCTATCACATCAGGGTTTGGACTGGGCCTATCAAAACGGATTTCGTTGTGTGGTTACCCTGGATTGCGGAACAACGGCCCTGGAACAAGTGGATTATGCCAACAGCCTCGGCATTCAAGTTATTGTTACTGACCACCATCAACCATCCGAACATTTACCCAAGGCCAAAGCCATTCTGAATCCACTTCAACCCGGATGCACGTACCCTTACAAAGACCTCAGCGGTTGCGGCGTGGCTTTTAAGTTTTTGGTTGCTTTATGTCAACATTTTGAATGGCCCATGTCCGAATTGCTTGATCATTTGGAGCTGGTGGCCATCAGCATTGCCGCTGATATGGTCCCTTTGACGGGTGAAAATCGGGTATTGACGCATTACGGCCTCCAAAAACTCAATAACCAACCCACCACGGGAGTGAAGGCCATGCTTCAACACTACAAGAACCGAAAACCGACCCTGGATCTCACCGATGTCATTTTTGGTTTGTCTCCCCGAATAAATGCCGCCGGACGCATGGGCGATGCACGCTTGGCGGTTCAACTTTTGGTCAGTGAAGACCCCGAAGAATGTACTCGTTTGGCTGCTGAAATCGAAAGCAGCAATTTGAATCGACGGGATACCGATTCGGAAATCACCCGTGTTGCCGTTGAACAAGCCTTGGCCATGCATCAATCCGACCACAAAATGACCACGGTTGTTTGCGGTAACGATTGGCACAAAGGGGTGATTGGTATTGTGGCCTCCCGATTGGTGGAGCGCTTTTATAAGCCTACCATTGTTTTTTGCCTTGAGGGCGACAAAATGACCGGCTCTGCTCGTTCAGTCCAAGGTTTTGATTTGTACCATGCCCTTCAACAATGCTCCGATTGCATGGAACAATTTGGGGGGCACAAATACGCGGCAGGCTTGACCCTGCAGGCCTCGGCCTACCCGGAGTTTTGTCAGCGCTTTGAAGCCGCGGTAGCGGCCACGCTCGAGCCCTGGCAACAACGACCCTCCCTAGCTATTGATTTGGAGATGCCTTTGGAAACCATCAGTCCCAAATTTTTTCGAATTCTCCGTCAATATGCGCCTTTTGGTCAGGGTAATCGGCAACCGGTTTTTTGTTCCCGAAGAGTTTACGCCTCCCCCGGTTCTCCCAGAATTGTAGGCCAAAACCACCTCAGCCTGCGCATTCAACAAAAGGACGGTTCCCCCGGTTACCAAGCAATTGCTTTTGGGCAAGCCGCCCTGCTTCCCTTGTTGGCCAAAGGCTTGCCTTTTGATATCGCGTACAGTCTGGACGAAAACCATTACCGCGGTCAGGTCGAGATGCAGTTACGAATTCTGGACCTACGAACCGTTGAGGTTTAGCATGGAGCTGCGCGCCGAATTCATCTCCAAAACCTACGGCCGGCGACAAGTCGTGCAATCCGTTAGTCTGCGGGTTCAGCGTGGCGAAATTGTCGGCCTATTGGGTCCCAACGGAGCGGGTAAAACCACCTGCTTTTACATGTTGGTGGGCCTGGTCCAACCCGATAGCGGCAAAGTCATGCTGGACCAAAAAGATCTAACCAACCTGCCCATGTTCGAAAGGGCTCGTCTTGGTTTGGGCTACCTCCCTCAAGAAGCTTCTATTTTCCGCAAATTGAGTGTCGAAGACAATATTCGTGCCATTCTCGAATTAACGGGTTTGGAACGAGAGGCCCAGAACCAAAAAGCGGAGAGCCTCTTGACCGAGTTCAATCTGGAGAGGGTGCGCAAAACCCGCGGCGATTTGTTGAGCGGCGGTGAACGCCGTCGCACCGAAATGGCCAGGGCCTTGGCCACCGATCCTGCTTTTATGTTGTTGGACGAGCCTTTTGCCGGGGTTGACCCCATCGCTGTTGAAGATATACAACAAATTATTTTTGCGCTCAAACGCCGTAACATTGGGGTACTGATTACCGACCACAATGTTCAGGAAACCTTATCCATCACCGACCAGGCCACGCTACTGTTCGAGGGCAAAATCCTTCGACAAGGGCCTACCGAAGAAATGGCCGAAGACCCTGAAGTTCGTCGACTCTATTTAGGCAAGTCCTTTGAGTTCAAGCGCAAATCCTTTGATGCGGATTCCCCCCTTTGATATACCCCCCCAATTTCAACCCCGTGTCGGTCTTTAATCAGTTGGTTTCGTGGTGGTTCAAAAAAAGGATGCACCAAATGGAACTTTTCATGCGTTACCCGCACGATGTCCAAAACGAAGTCCTCCAAAAGCTCTTGTCCAAAGCCAAAAACACCGCATGGGGAGAAGATTTCGGTTATGAAGACCTTAACGGCCCTCATGACTTTGCCGAAAAGGTGCCCTTAAGCACCTACGAAGATTTGTTCCCCTGGATTCAACGATGCATGGAGGGAGAAAGTTCGGTGTTATGGCCTGGAGAAATTCGTTGGTTTGCCAAATCAAGCGGAACCACCAACGACCGAAGCAAATTCATTCCGGTCAGTGAAGCGGCCTTACAGGATTGCCATTACAAGGGAGCCAAAGATTTGTTATCGGTTTATTGCAACCGCCGACCCGACAATGCCATTTTTGAGGGCAAATGCCTAACTATTGGAGGGAGTCAGGCCATTAATCCCCTGAATTCCAACAGCTTTACCGGCGACCTCTCGGCCTTGTTGATGCACAACCAGCCCTTTTGGGCCGATTTCATCCGGACCCCCGATTTATCGGTCGCACTCATGGGTGATTGGGAACAAAAGATGGAGCGCATCGTTCAAGAAACGCTCAAGGAGAATGTAACCAACATGGCGGGTGTCCCCACGTGGATCCTCTTGATTTGCCGACAAATGCTTGCCATGACCGGCAAAAAAGATATGTTGGAGATATGGCCGAACATGGAAGTTTACTTTCATGGGGGTGTCGGTTTTCATCCCTACCGTTCCCAATTCCATCAGCTTTTTCCATCCGCCAAAACTTGGTACTTGGAAACGTACAATGCCTCGGAGGGATTTTTTGGATTGGCCTTGGAGCCTCATCAGGACGAGATGCTCCTCATGCTGGATTACGGGATCTATTATGAGTTTATTCCTTTGGAAGAAATCGAAAACCAAAACCCAACGGTTTTGCGCCTGGACCAGGTCCAAACCGAGCGAGCCTATGCTTTGGTGATTTCAACCAACAGTGGGTTATGGCGATACCAAATCGGGGATACCGTGACTTTTACGTCCACCCAACCTTATACCATTCGAGTCCTTGGTCGAACACGTTCCTTTATCAATGCCTTCGGCGAAGAACTCATGGCCGAGAATGCCGAAACAGCCATTGAGGCCGCATCCAAAGCCTGCGGTGCCCAGGTGAGGGATTATACTGCTGCCCCCCTCTTTTTGGACCAGGGCCAGGCCGGACGGCATCAATGGCTCATTGAATTCGAAAAGGCTCCGGATAGTTTACCTCGATTTGTTCAAATACTGGACGAGCACCTGCGACTTCATAATTCAGATTACGACGCCAAGCGCCACAAGAACCTTGCCCTTTTGGAGCCTGAGGTGATTACCTTGCCCGAAGGCACTTTTTACCAGTGGTTGGCCTCCCGCAACAAACTTGGCGGCCAACACAAAATACCTCGCCTTGCCAACCACCGGGACCTGGTGGATACCCTTTTGGCTCAGGTTAACCGAAGGAACCCGGATTAATGGTCCCTTTCCGCAGCAAAAATCAACAAATCCTCCAATCTATCCCTGCAATTTCCCACCGGGAACCCCTCCAATTGGCGTTGACCTTGGATGACCAAGTTTTTCATTACCCGTTGGGCATAATCCAAGCCCCCGCTTTTCTCAATGAACTCCACAATGCGACTAACATTCCCCGGGTTCGCCGGTTGATCTTTGATGAGACCTATCCACCGCCGTCTCTCCAACCAGGAAACCTGGGACAAGGCATAAATCAAGGGCAAGGTTAACTTCTTTTCTTTGATATCCGCCAAAGGGGCCTTGCCGGTCCGATGACCATCAAAATCCAAGAGGTCATCCCTCATTTGAAAAACAAGCCCCAAGGTTTCACCAAACTGCCTAGCGCCTTCAACCTGCTTGGCGTTTTCTTCGCCCTCCTCCAGTACCGAAGCGACCCCAACCGCGCAACACGTGGCCATTAAACTGGCAGTTTTGGCGGAAATAATCTCAAAATAAACCTCCTCGGTAATATCCAATTTGCGAGCCTTTTCGATTTGCAAAAGTTCGCCTTCGCTCATGCGCCGAACCGCATCCGATGTCAAGTGCAAGACTTGATAATCCTTGTGTTCCAAGGCCAACAACAAGCCCCGACTCAGTAAATAATCCCCGATAAGGACCGCAATCTTGTTCTTCCATAAGGCATTAATACTCCAGAATCCCCTACGCATCGGCGCCCCATCCACCACGTCATCGTGAACCAAGGTGGCGGTATGGAGCAATTCGACCAAAGCCGCCGCACGACGTGTTCGCTCCCCGCATTCACCGTAGCAACGTGCAGCCAAATAAACCAGCATGGGCCGGATTTGCTTGCCTTTACGGCGAACGATATAACGGGTAACCCAATCCAGCAAGGGAACCTTGCTCCTCATCAAATCACGAAAGGCGGATTCAAATCCATCCAATTCGGCAGCCACCGGGGCCTTGATTCGATCCAGCGGAGAATGAGCCACTGAATCAGTAAACCTCGGTCCTTAGGCTGGAGGAATAATTGAGCTTGAGGGCATTGGCCTTACGCAATTCTTGCTTAACGTCGGTCACAATACCCATTTTGACCTCACGGTCCGCTTTGATGGAGGTTGTTAACAAAGGAATTTCCTGTTCCGAGCGAGCAGCTCTCTCTTTGTCAATAAACTCAGCAATCATGGATGGTGTCGCGAAGGCATCGTTCAATTGAATACGAGGTGCAGTACCGAACTGGGCCCGGTAGGTTTCGGTTGGAACACCGATATGAATATAAGAAACCAGGGATTTTTTCTCCAACTTTTGGATCTCGGTGGCCTGCGGGACCACTACTTTGATTTTCAAATCGGTCTCTCTCATTACGGTGGTTACCATGAAAAAGAACAAAAGCATGAAAACGATATCCGGAAGGGATGCCGTACTGATGGCCGGTGTTGGCTTCTCTTTTTTCTTGAGCTTCATAGCAAAATGTTGAGGAATTTAACCTTCAGGTTCGGCTTCCGAAATAACCTGACGGTAATAATCCTTGATTTCGTTTTGTTGACTTTCGGGCAATCTATCCAAAGCCTTTCCATACAATTGCTGGGAACGTGCATCACGTAGTTCATTGTATGCCGCTTTGAGTTCGTTGTGAACCTGAATGTAGAGGTTGTAGGACGTGCCCCGGTCGTTCTTGAGGGAAACAATGGCTTTTTGGGGGGTTTCAGCTAAGTCTGGATTCTGAGAAGGATTGTCAATGAAATCCTTGGTCAATCGTTTGAGCTCTTTGATATCGGTGGGCTCACCATCCACCAGCAACATATCGTTGGCGTTAACCAAAACCTTAAGAACATTACGTTCTTTGATACGGATGTCGTTCTGAGGTTGGTTCTCTTCTGGCATGGGTGGCAGTTTAATCGCAATCCCCTTATCCGTATCAATGGTCGTTGTTACCAAAAAAAAGATAAGCAATAGGAAGGCGATATCCGCCATCGAACCTGCATTAACTTCCTGAACCGGTCTAGCCATACTCTTATCCTAAAAAACGCAGGGTAAAATCAACGAAAAAAATTAAGGACTTCTCCAACAACCAGAAGCACAAAAGTCAATATGCTGGTGATGTAAAGCATGATTAGCGAGCCTCCAATCAACTGCGAAGTAAACGGTGTGATTCCGAATTTATCGTAGGATGGAAGAACCTCATTGCCAGATAAGGCATAAGATAATCCAAAAATTACTGCTGCCGAGCCAACAGAAACCAAGGCTCTTTTGGCTGCCTCGAGGTTGGTAACGATTTCCCAAAGGGGAAACGCCAAAGCCGCCAAAAAGGCAATAAAAAACATGGCGTAGGACAAATAGAGTCCTGCATCGATCATGTAGTCCGAACCCATGATTTATTTTTTACCGTATTTAACCAAAAGATCGATCAGGCTAATCGAAGCGTCCTCCATGGTGTTAACCAAAGAATCTACTTTGGAAATCAAATAATTGTAGAACACCTGAAGAATCATGGCGACAATCAAACCAAATACCGTTGTCAAAAGAGCGACTTTGATACCACCCGCAACCAAAGAGGGACTGATATCACCTGCGATTTCGATGGCATCAAAGGCCTGGATCATCCCTACAACCGTTCCCAAGAAGCCCAACATAGGAGCTAGGGCGATAAAGAGCGAAATCCAAATTAGGCCCTTTTCCAATTGACCCATTTGAACAGAGCCGTAGGATGTCACTGCTTTTTCGGCAATATCAACCCCTTCGTCAGAACGCTCCAGACCTTGATAAAAAATGCTGGCAACGGGACCACGGGTATTGCGACAAATGGACTTAGCACCTTCCAAATTTCCAGCCTTCAAAGAGTCTTCAACTTGGGACAAAAGTTTGGTGGTATTTGTGGTGGCCAAATTGAGGTAAATAACCCGCTCAATAATCACCCCTAGGCCAAAAATCAAACAAATCAAAACAGGCGCCATCCAAACAACGTCGCCTTCAATGAACTTCTGCTTGAAGACGTAGTGAATGGAGTCACCCCCTTCGTTCACCGGGGCTGCTTCGGTCGAAGCCGCGGTATCGGCAGGTGCAGCCGCTGAGGTATCACTCTGGGATTTAGCGGCCGTATCCGCTGTTTTTGAAGCAGCTGGTTGAGCAGCTTTACCCTGCGCTTGGGCGTCAAAACCAAAACCCACGAGGGCAAGGGCAAGAAGGCCGGCGGTAAAAAGAACGATTTTTTTCATGGTTTTTAGATGGATGAGCAAAAATAGAAAAGAATGAGGGTTGTTGGGTTGTCCAAATGTTAAGCGGGGCAATAATACGGGATTCAAGCCCAGAATAGGTGATTTAATCAAAAAAACCATGCCCGGAACGTGTCCAGGCATGGTCTTTGGGGAAATCAATCAACGGAAGGAAAATCCTTTAACGTACCTGAAGGCGTTGAACCATGGTTTTGGTTGAACCAAAAGCATCCAGGAGGGTAATTTTGAGCATATAGGATCCCGTCGCCAAGCCTTCTAGGCTCAAACTCGACCTGATCTCTTGACCGGTGATTGACTGATTTTCGGCCTTGACAACCCGACCAACCGCATCCACGCATTGTACAGAATATTCGCGGATTCCTGGCTCCACTAGTAGCCCAAAATGGACGGCATCGTGGGCCGGGTTTGGCCAAACTTGGAGCGCGCTCGATGGACGAGCCTTGGACGAGAGTTTTGGCATAACCAAAGCGGCATTGGCCAAGGTCTGGGCCATCGGATCAGCGATTTCGCTCATGCTACCCAGGTTCACCGAAGCAAAATCAACGTCAACACCTTCCTCCGCCAGGACTTCCATTTCAAAAAGAACATCCCCAGCGCGCACTTGGTGCCCTTCCGTCGATGCCCAACCCATGCGCAGGCGGCCGTAAATCAAGTTATGCAAGAGGGGCTTTTGACCCATGGAGGCCTTGATCGAAACCAATTCCAAACCCGAGGGCCATGGCAAATCCAAGCTGAAGGCTCCCATTTCCATCGCAGTACCTGCCAGAACCGGAACCCGAACCGTACGACCAAGTTCCAAACCAAGAACCTGGTTGGATGAAACCAAACGAGGAAGAGCAAGACGACCGCTTGTCGATCCAAAATAAGAGACATTCAAAGCCGCCCCTGTTCCCGAAAAGAAACCGCAGTTGCTTAGTAAGTTAGCGGTGGTTACGGCGGGTTGAACATTCACCAGCGATGACAAACAACGAAGCCGGGTTGAATCGTAGTTCACTCCCAGGGTCATGGCCGATACGGTCAATGGGTTCGGGCCGGTCACCGAAACAGGAACGGCCACGGTATCGCCGACCAAGCCGCTGACTTGACCCAAGGCGAGGCCTTGTGCACTGACCCTGCCTGGCAAGGACAGAAATGCCAGAAGGCCCAAAAGCAAGAATAAGGATTTTTTCATTTCAAAAATTTTTTCTTCAAATTTCATTGCCTTGGTTTACCGACTTATGAAGCCAAAGTCAACTTGAGGTAAATCCTTAAAGACCGTGTTAAGGACGGCCCGTAGGGACCGTTGTTGATAGAGGCTGTTGTTGGGGATGGGATGGCCTAGGTTACCTTTGACCTAACCCAGCATGGCCAAACTTCCAGCCTCCAAACCCATCCAAAAAGCATTGGGTTGGTCCGTCCTTCAGTCGGTTT
>JBJTSS010000275.1:0-2178 GCA_046079785.1 Bacteroidota bacterium | reverse complement strand
AAGCCGTTTGGTTACGGATCCATTCGGTACAAAGGGCCTCAACCCGCATGGGACCAAAACTCATCAAACCGTGGGTATTGGAATCCAACAAACATTCTTGGAGTCGGAGCCGAGCCCCTCCCTGCCCCATGACATCCATGCCAATCCCGTTTCCGTGCCAAACCGTTAACCAGGCCCGGTTCATTTGAAGAAGATCGTAGGCCTTCCAACCGATACGGTTGTTTTCAAAACGACATTGCAGCAAATCGGCCCCGGAATGTTGCGTTACCAATCCCGTATCGTTGCCCAAAAACCGTACACCGACCAAGCGTATCCTTCGCTGAACAGGCGACGGTTGCCAACGTAATGCGCATTGCATCGAGGTGAAATCGCTGTGCTCCACCCCAAGATCCCCGTTTCCCTGAATTGCCCAGACGCCTCCCCGTGCACCCCCTACGTCTTGACCCAACCTGCAATGCCGAACCGTCAAAGGACCTGCACAGGACCAAACCGATCCCGGCATCCAACGGACCCGGCAACTATCCAGGATGACCGGCATACGTGGATCGTCCAAAACCCAGGTTCCACTGATACGTAGTCGTTCGTTGTTGGGGCCTCGACCTCTGATTTCCAAGGCGGCCCCCGAAGATACCAGCCAACGGGATTGCGGGGTTTGGGGCTTGACCCAAAGTATTCCCCTGCCCGCTGGTCGAAAAACCGTGCCCGGATGCAGAATAACCTGGCCTTGAATTTCGAGGAGCGAAGAATCCCCTTCCAAATCCACCAAAGCACCGGGATAGATTTCGAGGACCGATCCACTGTCCAGCAGAAGGCGATACCCGTTTCGGACCCATAGCCTGCTGCCGCTTCGTAACACCAAACGTGAACCAGGCCCAAAACGGGCCGATGATTTGTCCCAACCCCTGTAGCCCAAGGGCCTCCCGATTTCGATCAAGGAACTAGACGATGCGTCGACCTTGACCGAGTCACAAGCCATGGTCAGGGTACGAACCTCGCGATCCGCGTTGGTTGGTAAGTTCGGTAAGGAGGGCACGTCGTGCACCGTAAGCGGCCCACCAGCCAAAATACGAAGCACCGAACCGGAACCCAAATTCAAAGACGGAATCCGGACGAAGCTGTTGAAAGGAACCAAGGGGGTACTCAATACATGCCATCCCAAGTTCAAGGTATCCCCTTGGGATAAGTTGGTGACCCTGGGCATGGGCATCATGGACGAACGCATCCAATGCCGCAAGGTCCCGGACCAAGTGCGGTAAACCATGGCATGCGGATCGTTGGCATTCAATTCGATCCAATGCGGTCGGGACAGCCAGCGCTCAAAGGATTTGGGATCAAAGGGGACATTCAAACCAATCACCGATGCAAAAACCGAGGAATCCAAATTCAAAGCCGAGACGGTGCTAACAAAGCTGTGAATGGATACCCACTCCACCGATTGAACAAAGCGATCCGTAACACGCATTCCCATGGTGGAATAATCGCCTGGGGCATAATCCAGACCCAATCGAGGAACCGTATTGCGCACCGCAAAAACCCCCAAACGGTTACGGCCATGGTGTTGGCTCCAAGCGCCTTCGATCCTGTGGCGAAAACGCTGGTTAATGAAGAGCATCAGGCTGTGCCGGGACGCAAGAATCAAGGGGCTAAGCCATGGAAATGTTGCGAGGGCGATGGAATGTACGGCTCGGTTCAGCGCAAGAGCCCCCAGACCCTGGAGATACAAGGCGTACTGGTTTTGGATATCCGAGAAATTGGATTGGATGCCATTCCCCGCCAAATAGACGGTATCCAAGGCCGCCACATGGGGTGAATGAACACCAATACGGCCTTGATTCCTAAACAAAACCATGCGTTGAGAACCGATATCCCGAAAAGAACGAAACGGCAAAGGAAAGGAATGCGGTGCCCAAACCCCGGATTCCAACGCGAAGGCCCATTCACCGTCCCGGATGGTATCCCATGGCGTGTGTTCGTGTCGTCCCTGACGCTGCCCAATCAAACTACCGTTGGTGATGGCGTAATTGCGGGTGTCTCTGGGTAGACCCAAGGAATCCAGCAAACGTCGCAAACTTTGGTGCTCACGTTCCAGCAAAGAATCGGCATGGTACCTCAGCATCTGAGCAGCGGCTGGTGATCGTAACACATAATTTAGCTGTTGCCGTTGGGTTTCTAAACGAC
>JBJTSS010000274.1:0-1157 GCA_046079785.1 Bacteroidota bacterium | reverse complement strand
TAGGACCACCAACGGGATGCTTAGAGCCCTCCTATTCCACCACCACATACTGGTAAACATCGTTCAAATGTTGTTCAAACAACCATTGTTTGCCGGACAAAAATCCACGGCGCATTTTATCGGATTGGTGCATGAGCGTCCAAAGGGATAAACCCTCGGTTAAACGGATTTCAAAAAATTTCGATAAGGCCTCCTGCACCGGGGCTCGTTTGTGTTGGTCATTGTCCACCACCAAACCAAAGGAAACCGCGGTATGTCGAGCCAAATTTGCTTTGAGACCCTGCTCGTAAAGGGCACGGTAGATGACCGCCAAGCCTTCCTCGGAAATAAAGGAGAAATCACGGGCGACCAATTCCATGAGGCATTGGTTTTTTTTGACGATAACACAAGAATGCCTTCGTTGATCCTTTTCATCTCCACCAACGAGGGTACCCGGCGCTTCGGGACGAAGAAAGGAGCGAACGCGTAGGGGAATGCCTTTGTTTTGGAGTGGTTGTATGGTTTTGGGGTGAATGACGGTCGCTCCGTAATAGGTCATTTCCACGGCCTCCATGTAGGTCAACGACGGCAAAAGGGTAGCCATAGGAAACAACCGGGGATCGGCATCCATGACGCCATCCACATCCTTCCAAACCCATAATTCCCGGGCATCCAAGGCATGGGCGACCACCGAGGCTGTAAAATCCGAACCCTCCCTTCCCAGGGTGGTGGTGCGACCACCGCTCCTTTCCCTACCAATAAATCCTTGGGTCAAAACACAACGTACACCTTGAGCATTCCGAGGAATTTGGGATTGGATATTTTGGATATTTTGGATGGTGGGTTCCCATTGGATACGGGCATCCCTCCATGTTGCGTCCGTTACCAGCAATTCCCTGGCATCCACCCAGCGATGGCCCCAACCGTTGAGATCCCAAGAAGCCGAAACCAAAGCCGTCGAAAGCAATTCACCAAAACCCACCACCTGGTCGTAGAAGCAATTGTACGGGAGATCAGAACCTCTCAAGGCCTGAAGGTCCTCGATAAAGCGCTTCATCCAGGTGTTCAGCACCGGTTCCATCGCAGGCTGTATACGTTCCAGGTGGGCCTCTCGGATTTGTCCGCAGAGCTCCATGGCTTCCGGCCAGCGGTCAGCCCGCACGGCCAGGACTACTTTT
>JBJTSS010000273.1:0-5139 GCA_046079785.1 Bacteroidota bacterium | reverse complement strand
ATTACGTGGTTGTTGGTAATGATATAGCCATCCGCAGACATAATAACACCCGATCCTGATCCCATAGCCGGTCCGCGGGGCATCATGTCCGGGCCGTTAAAAAAGTCCCTAAACATGTCCATGCCCGGTGGCAAGTTTCCTTGCATAGATCCGGAACTTCGACCCTTGGTTTTGATATGCACAACGCAGGGCGTTACCACCGAGGCGGTTGTTACAAAATTGGGGTGTTCCACAATGTGTTCAGGAAAATGGGTCAAACTTGCGGGGGGTGGATTCCAGCCTGCGTTGGGAAAAGGTGCTTGGCCAGACCAGCCATAGACAATCCAAGCCCCAAAAAGACTACCTAGAAAGGCAACGAGCAGGGTACCACCCCATTGACGAATTTTGTTCATAGCGAGAAGATTTGCTTTGCTTTTGATGAAGGAGATAACAAAAACCATGCCAAAACCGCAGGTCCTAAGGAAGCTCTTTTAACGAAACAGCAACCCGAATCGTATGTTTGCAAAAAAGGAAATTAAGGCCCTTCTTCGCTGTGAATTTTGAATTTTACAAGTACCAAGCCTGCGGGAATGACTTTGTCTTGGTGGACCTGACCCGCCAGGACCAGAGCCAAACCCAGGAACGTCTTCAAAGCGAGTTTTGGTTGCAGCAAGACGCCATGGCTTTGGTTTGCGATCGGCGTTTTGGGGTGGGTGCCGATGGAGTCTTGCTTTTGCTGCCCAGCAGGTCCTCGGAGGGGGCCTTTTATTTGCATTATTTGAACGCTGATGGGGCCGAAGGTTCGCTCTGTGGTAACGGTGCCCGTTGCGCGTCGGCGTTCGCCTTTTCCAAAGGGTATTTTGGGGAGGTTTCCTTCGGTGATTTTGAAGCCAGCGATGGCATACATCGCGTTTGGAAGGGCGAGGACCAGGAGTTTCGGCTGAGCATGAAGGCACCCCAGGCTTGGAATGTTCTGGAAGTCGGTGTCTTTATTCATACCGGGTCCCCTCATTTGGTCGTCAACGTCCGGGATTTGGTTAATTATCCAGTGCTTCGGGAGGGCAAAAGTCTACGGGAGCATGCCTTATTTGGTGTCCAGGGGACCAATGTTAATTTTGTTGAAGTCATGGACACCAATCGTCTGAAAGTTAGAACGTTTGAACGTGGTGTTGAAAACGAAACGCTGAGTTGTGGAACGGGGGCGGTCGCCTGCTCTTTGTTGTATATACAACAAAGTGAAAGCTTGAACGAAGATCAGTCCTTTGAGGTTACCGTGCAATTTCGAGGTGGCCGCATGAAGGTGGGGGGTACCTACAACGGTTCTTCCTTTGATAAACTCTACCTCTCGGGTCCTGCTAATGGTACTTTCAAAGGCCTCTGGCCCGGTATTGCCCGCTCGACCTATGGCTGGTCCAACGATTCCAAAACTGGGGCCACCTACTAAATTCATTTGTTTATTCCCCCAACATGACATTAATCGCCTCCATATCGGGCATCCGAGGAACCATCGGCGGTCCCCAAGGCATGGGCCTGACCCCGGTGGATTTGGTCCAATTCTGCACAGCATACGCCGAGTATATTCACCAAAAAAATCATGGGCAACTCGTGGTCGTTGGCCGTGATGCCCGTGTTTCCGGGGAGATGGTAAGCCGTCTGGTCACTGGAACCCTCATGGCCTGCGGTTTGGACGTTCTCGATTTGGGACTGACCACAACCCCCACCTTGGAAACCAAGGTCCCCCGTATTCAAGCAGCTGGTGGCATTGTTTTGACGGCATCCCACAATCCTGGGGAGTGGAATGCACTCAAATTATTGGACCATGAAGGGTGCTTTTTAGGCCCAGAGGATGGGGCTGCGATTTTGGATCGTGTACGCTCCGCTGCTCCGGTGGAATACGCGACCGTTGATCGCATCGGTCAGTATAAGACCGACCAAAACGCTCTAGCGGAGCATCTGGACGAAATCCTAGCCTTACCCGAGGTTCGTAAGGATGCCATCGCCCGCATGAATTGGAAAATCATCGTGGACGGTATTAATTCGACCGGGGCCTTGGCGGTGCCCGCTTTGTTGCGCCGGTTGGGCATTCAAAACATCGAGGTTCTAAATGACGAACCCAACGGACGATTTGCCCACAATCCAGAACCACTGCGCGAGCATTTGGATGAAATTTGTTCGGAAGTTGTTCAACAATCCGCCCATTTGGGTATCGTGGTGGATCCGGATGTGGATCGCTTGGCCTTTGTTTGCGAAGACGGGACGCTTTTTGGCGAAGAATACACGTTGATAGCCGTTGCCGACTATGTTATGGGTATCAAACCGGGACCGGCCGTTTCGAACCTCAGTTCCAGCCGAGCGTTGAAGGATCTGTGCCTGCACCATGGACAGAATTACTACGCGTCGGCGGTGGGCGAAGTTAACGTGGTCAGGAACATGCGCAAGGTCGGGGCGGTGATTGGTGGGGAGGGAAATGGCGGGGTTATCTTTCCTGATTTACATTACGGTCGGGATGCTTTGGTCGGCATTGCCTTGTTCCTTTCGCACCTGGCCTTGAAAGGGGTGTCGGTCAAAACCTTACGTGATTCGTACCCCCGTTACGAAATGGCCAAGGAAAAAGTAACGTTTGACCCCACCCAAAAACCCGAAGCCTTGTTACAAAAACTTGCCAAAGCCTTCCCCAACGCCCAACACAATTGGGTTGACGGGCTCAAAATCGATTTTGAAAAAAGCTGGTTGCACGTGCGGCAATCCAATACCGAACCGATTTTGCGGATTTATACCGAAGCACCTACGGCCCAAGAAGCCAAGGATTTGGCTCAATCGGCACGTCAATATTTAGGTTCGATTTAGCCTTATCCATACCCCATGAATCACCCACGCATTTACTTGGATAACGCAGCCACAACCCCCATGGATCCCGAGGTGGTGGACCTGATGGCGGAAACCATGCGCCAATCGTATGGTAACCCCTCGTCGATTCATTTTTTGGGTCGTGAATCGCGGATTCTAATCGAGAAGGCTCGCAAAACCATGGCGTCTTTGCTGGGATGCGCTCCTTCGGAATTGTTTTTTACCTCCGGAGGCACCGAGTCCGATAACATGATTTGCCGCAACCTGGTCGAAAGTGGGGGGATACAGCGCATCATTTCCTCCCGATTGGAACATCACGCCATTACCCATACCCTGGAAAACTTGGAGCAAAGCAGGGGAATCCTCGTGGATTGGCTAACGCACGATCGCCACGGTGTTTTGGATTTGCAAGAATTAGAACATCTTCTTACCGAGGCCCAGCAACAAGGCCAAAAAACCTTGGTAACCCTGATGCATGCCAACAACGAGTTGGGAAATTTATTGGATTTGGAGAGGGTCGCCGCATGTTGCCAACGATATGACGCTTTTTTTCACTCGGATACCGTACAGACGGTGGGCCATGTTCCGCTCCACCTTCAGGATTTGGGAATTCACTCAATCAGTGGTTCTGCCCATAAATTTTACGGCCCCAAGGGGGTTGGTTTTATTTATTTGCGAAGCGGATTCCCCTGCGGTCCTTGGATTCAAGGCGGAGCCCAAGAGCGCAATATGCGGGGTGGAACGGAGAATTTGGCTGGTATTGTCGGCATGGCACGTGCACTCGAAAAAGCGCTACAACACCGCGACGAAAGGAGTCAGCATTTGGCTCGGCTTCGTGATCGCTTGCGGACTGGTTTGGAGTCGGTGATTTCTGGTTTGGAATACAACGGGGATATGGTTGGACCACGCCTTCCGCATGTTTTGAGTTTGTCTTTTCCTCCCCATCCCAAAAGCGAGATGCTCTTGTTTAATTTGGACATCGAAGGGGTATGCGCTTCAGGAGGAAGTGCTTGCAGTTCAGGAGCCCAAACACGTTCCCATGTTATGGAAGCCCTCGGGGTTTCTCCGGATCGAACGGCGGTACGATTTTCGTTGGGATCCCGCAATACCGAAGAAGAAATGGACCGGGTCGTCGAAATTCTTCGGAAAATTTGGCACGAAGCCTAAGCGATGGCGGGGCGTTGAGTACCCAGGTTGATCAAAAATTCCATGGTATGAACCCCATCCGCATAATCGTTTAGTGCAGGCCTTTGGGTTTGTCCCGGTTCGGTCCCTAGTTTTTGAAATCGCAAACGATCCTGTTCATCGAATGCTCGCTGCAGGGGCGCCAACAAGTTCGTCCGTTGTTTCAGGTTTTTCCCAACAATGCATTGGGTCTGAGGCCACCACGGAAGTATCAAATCCCTAAGAGTTTCGGGGCTATCGTATTTTTCCCAATGCAAGACCCCCAACGGGGAGTGAGGATCCGCATTTTGGCGCAAAACAAGGGAGCCGTTTTGTAAATAGGGCTGGCGGTCAATGATTTGCAAAGCCATTTGGTAATCCAAATTGTTGCGGTAGCGATGATTCTCGCCTTGCCATTCCCAACCTTCAAGGTTTTCTAGCAGACGAGCTGGCGGATAATCGCTGGGGATCAGGATGCGACTAACATTCCGGCAGCCTTTACCGTAATACAAAAAAATATCGGAGGCCAATCCCCGCCAATCTTCCGGTTCTTCGTCACCCCAAAGGATGGCCGTCGAATGGCGGTGGCCTCGTAACAAACGGGGTAATTGCCCAAAATACTGTTCAAAATAGGGAAGGGCCGCATCCGATCCGGTAGCAATAACGGCCTTGGGTTGGGTTAATCGTTCAACAAATCGAACCGCCGATCGAAAAGGAGGATAGGCATCCAACAAGCCTTCGACAGCCCAAGGGGTCAAACCGGCATCGTCCGATGAGCATTTGACCTGCGCGTGATGACCCGAAACCAAAACACATAATACATCATGAAGTCCAACCAAAGGCAAATTTCCAGCCAAAACCAGGCCTAGGTCCCAACCCAAAGGCCGCTCTTTTTGGAGGGTTTCGGCCTCCTGCAGCCAGTCCTCCACCCCCTGTTCGGATAAGGCATCCGCCCAGGCCAAAACAGCGTGGCGGAGCATCGCTTCCTCAAACCATGGGTTAAGCCTTGAGGTGTTGTTGGCGAAGGCGGACCATGCAGAGGAATCGGGAGCTTGGCGCAACCAGCGACCCCATTGAACCAGGGGTTCCCGAAGTTCGAGGAAAGAAGAGGGGTAGGAGGCCATGATGAGCCGTAAATTTGCGAAGAAA
>JBJTSS010000272.1:0-2133 GCA_046079785.1 Bacteroidota bacterium | reverse complement strand
GTAAAAATGCAGCGGTAGCCTTTGACCACCGCGGCCATCGCCAAGCCCATGCCGGTATTCCCGGAGGTTCCCTCAATGATCGTATAGCCGGGCTTTAGCA
Organism: Bacteroidota bacterium; assembly: GCA_046079785.1. Classification (GTDB taxonomy): domain Bacteria; phylum Bacteroidota; class Bacteroidia; order UBA7662; family UBA7662; genus SYHX01. The sequence continues at coordinate 2,033 of JBJTSS010000272.1, read as the reverse complement.
GTCCGGCGGCCTCGGCGTCCTCAATCATTTTGAGCGCCATTCGGTCCTTGGTGGAATGTCCCGGGTTAAAGGTTTCCACTTTGGCCAGAACCGTTGCCGGCAGATGAGCACAAAGGCGGTTAATCCGAACCAGGGGCGTATGCCCGATGGTTTGTAAAATATTTTCGACCCACATGGTTCAAAATTAGAACCAGGGAGAGGCCTCTTGTTGCACCCCACCTTGATGTAATTTTATGCGTGCTTTTTTCCAAAACAAAATTCCTACGGCTAGGCAAGACCTTTTTGTTAAGCCTTGGCTTATTCCAAGATGGTTTTGCCCAAAATACCCCTCTATGGACCACCGGTGAAAAAACATGCAGGGTTTACCGCATGGATTTGGTGGAGTCGGTGGACGCCCCCATGTGGCGACGGGTTCAATTGGCCATGGAGGAAGCCGCCTCCACCCAAAGTGACCTGATCCTGATACGGCTGAACACGTACGGGGGTCGGGTGGATTACGCGGACAGTATCCGCACCAAACTGCTTCAAAGTCCCTTGCCCGTTGTGGTTTGGATCGATAACAACGCGGCTTCGGCCGGGGCCCTGATTGCCCTCTCCGCCAACCGAATCTTGATGAACCCCAGCGCCAGCATCGGTGCTGCAACCGTGGTCAACCAAACCGGGGAGGTGGTTCCGGACAAATACCAATCGTACATGCGCGCCACTATGCGTGCTACGGCCGAAGCCCGCCAACGGAACCCCCGCCTTGCCGAGTGCATGGTGGATCCGGATTTGGGTTACCCCGGCTTGGTGGACTCCGGAAAAGTCCTCACCTTGACGGCCTCCGAAGCTCTCCGCTGGGGGATTAGCGACGGTACGGCCTCCTCGGCCCAAGAGGCCCTAACCCAGGTGGGCGTTCTCCGCTCCGTCCTGGTCCAACAAAAACTGAGTCTTTTGGACCGCTTTTTGCAATTTCTACTGCATCCCGCCGTGCAGTCCATTCTAATTCTGCTGATGCTGGGTGGTTTGTACCTGGAATTGCAAAGCCCCGGAATCGGACTTCCCTTGATCGTGGCCCTCACCGCGGCTGCTTTGTATTTCGCCCCCTTGTACCTGGAGGGCTTGGCCACCTACGCCGAACTATGGTTGTTTATCGTCGGTTTGATCTTGCTTGCAGTCGAAATTTGGGTCGTACCCGGTTTCGGCTGGGTCGGCGCTTTGGGTCTGGCCGCGGTGTTTTTGGCCTTGGTCGCTTCTATGCTGGATAACCAAGGACTCGAAATGGCCCCCGACTCCTCCAACCAAGGCCTCAGCCTAGCAACCGCCGTTTTGGCGGTATTAGTACCTTTATTGGCTTTGGGTACGGCTTTTCTCTTGTGGGGGGAACGTCTTTTTAGCCAAGGTCCCCTTCGACACCTGGTCTTGGGCTCCCCCAACAAGGACCAAAGCGAACTGGAACCCTTGCCCGAAGAACGCAGGGCCCTGGCCCATACCCGACTCATCCCCGCTGGCAAGATTCTGTACCAAGGACGCATCGAAGAAGCCCATGCCGTGGATGGTTGGATCGAAGCCGGTACCGCGGTCCTTGTTCTCCGTCGCGAGCAAAACCGCTGGTACGTCCAAAAGGCCGAATAAAGCCCGCCCGCAGCGGTATCAAAAGGTCTTAACTTTGAATCCCGTAAATAGACCATAGTGGCCAAATATGTATTCGTTACGGGCGGTGTAACCTCTTCGCTAGGCAAGGGTATCCTGGCCGCTTCCCTCGCCAAATTATTGCAAGCCCGCGGGCTTCGGGTAACCATCCAAAAACTGGATCCATACATCAACGTGGATCCCGGAACACTCAACCCCTACGAGCACGGTGAGTGTTATGTTACAGAAGATGGGGCCGAAACGGATTTGGATTTGGGCCATTACGAACGTTTTTTGGGGATACGCACCTCCCAGGCCAATAACGTCACCACCGGTCGCATTTACCAGACCGTTATCGAAAAAGAGCGTCGTGGAGACTACTTGGGCAAAACCGTTCAGGTCATTCCCCATATCACCGACGA
>JBJTSS010000271.1:0-1300 GCA_046079785.1 Bacteroidota bacterium | reverse complement strand
CACAAACGGGGGGTCATTACCAACCAAACCTACCTGAGCTCCAACCGCGTCGAAATCACCTTTGATATGCCGCTTGGCGAAATCGTTTTTGATTTTTACGACAAGCTCAAATCAATTTCTAGGGGTTACGCCTCGTTTGATTACCACCTGATTGGTTATCGGCAATCCCGCTTGGTGCGCATGGATATTCGTCTCAATAGCGAGCCGGTAGATGCCCTTTCGGCCTTGATTCACGCCGATAAAGCCTACGAATTGGGCAAAAAAATGTGCGAGAAACTCAAGGAATTGTTAACCCGTCAACAATTTGAGGTGGCCATACAGGCTTCCATCGGTGCCAAAATCATTGCCCGTGAGACCCTTAAGGCCTTGCGCAAAGACGTCACCGCCAAATGTTACGGCGGGGATATATCGCGCAAGCGCAAATTGTTAGAAAAACAAAAGAAAGGAAAAAAACGAATGCGCCAGGTGGGCAATGTGGAGATTCCCCAAAGCGCCTTTCTAGCGGTTCTCAAGCTCGACTAATGTCCTCCGCTTACCCTACCCCGCTAATACTGGACGGTAACGCGACAGCGGAGCAAATCCGCGAAGAATTGCGTCAGCTTACCGTGGCAAGGGTCGCCGCAGGACGACGTCCTCCCCACCTCACCGCTGTTTTGGTGGGCAACGATGGGGGAAGTGAAACCTACGTGGCCCACAAGATCAAAGCCTGTGCCGCCGTGGGTTTTGGTTCTGAACTAATTCGTTTGGAGGCCACGACAACCCAGGTAGAGCTAATGGCCGTTGTCGAAAGCCTGAACCAAAACCCGATGGTGGATGGCTACATTGTCCAATTACCCCTCCCCGACCATTTGGATGCCGTTGCCGTGAATTTGGCCATCGCACCCGAGAAAGACGTGGACGGTTTTCATCCGGTGAATTTGGGACGCATGGCGTTGGGCCTCCCTTGTTACCAACCAGCGACCCCATCCGGTATTTTGGAATTAATTCGCCGCAACGGTATCGACCTTACCGGAATGCATGCGGTGGTCTTAGGCCGCAGTGCGATCGTGGGGTCTCCCTTGGCCCAAATGCTCTCGAGAAATGCAAAGTCCGGCAACTGCACCGTCACCTTGTGCCATTCCAAAACCAAGGATATCCAAAAACATTGTTTGCAGGCTGACCTCTTGGTGGCGGCATTGGGTAAACCCGGTTTTGTTACGGCGGATATGGTTCGACCAGGGGCCGTGGTCATTGACGTGGGGACCACCCGGGTTGCTGATCCCAGCAAACGGAGCGGCTATGCCCTCCGTGGCGATGTGTG
>JBJTSS010000270.1:0-2060 GCA_046079785.1 Bacteroidota bacterium | reverse complement strand
TGTCGGGCCTCCTCTTCCCAACCCTTCAAGGGGGTGGAGGCCAAAACCAAAGGAGCCTGCACGGTGGTTCCTGTTGGTTGCAGATGCAACAAAACATCGCCGTTTTCGGCCCGGGTATAGGATTCAATACGGGCCTGATGGCGCTCCACGTGAGTTGCCTGGGCAATGACCCGGTCAGCGTGGGCATAAAAGTCCGCGGAGCGGAGCATTTTGTAGGCATAGGGGTGCAGGTCCAAGGGTATCTCCCTCCCCCCAGGGCCAAAAAAATCCATGGCCTCCCAGCGCCGACTGAGCAGACCGTCCCAAGGTCCCGATCCCTTTTCCCAAAAGCACCAGGTCCGGTCCTGACCCTTTTTGGTCTGGGCATCCACCACCAAAACTCGAAGTCCTGCCCAGCGCGATTCCGCCAAAGCACAGGCCAAGCTCAATCCAGCCGCTCCACCGCCGGCCAAGATTACATCGTAGGTTGAATTCATGAGCGGGGCTTGAACCCGTACCAGCGGGCCAGCAACCAACGACCCACCCACCACTGCGCCGTGGTCGCCAAAAGGCTTACGGTCACCAAATCCACCACCACCACGGCGAGGGTATAAGCCCACCCGCCCAGGCCGGTGATTTGCCCCACCATCCCAAAGGTGTAGGTGGACAACCCGTTCCATAACATGCTCATCACCAAGGCCACCAAAGCCAAGAGAGCGTATTTCCACCAACGGGGGTGGCGAATCGGGAAGAGACCGACCACCACGGAACAGGCCATCAGAATCCACAGGGCCGGCATATTGGTCATCACATGCCAAAGCATGACCAGACCCAGGGTGTACCACATCGAATTGGAGCGTCTCACGTGATTCAAATTTTACTTATTCTAATTCTACGGGGGCCTGTGGAGTAGAGCCACCTTTTTCGGCTTCTTTGATCCGGGGAGCATTGGGACCCCCGATGAGGCGGGGCAATCGAAATTGGATTGTTGATACAAAATCACTTGCTCGGAATTCGCGGTAACGGTGGGCGGTATGGTAAACCCCGTGGAGCCAATGACTCACTTGATCGCGGTAATGAGGGCTATTAAAACGCCCGCTCTGCCCCCCCGTTAGTAGGAGGCGGGATACCGGGCCTTCGGAACCAGGCTGTATGAGGGTGCGCATGCTGGCCGAATGGTTGCTGGGCAAACGCCCTGCGACGTTGAGGGTGCGGTTGTTACCGGGCGATGCAAAGGATTCCAAGGACAAGGCTGGAATCTGGAGCACATGCTGAATAAGGGTGCGGTGGTAACGACCGTAAACCCACGTTTTGGGGTCCGGGCCCAGGCTAAGGCGCAGTCTTTGGATGGAACTATCCCATACGGCTTGGACAAAGGGACGGGTCGGAATCCAACCGCGAGGGGTCAAAAGACGATCGCGGGTCACCAGCAGGTGAAGGGCATAGGTTTCGACGGGGAGCCAACGAAGGCCGGTATCCAATTGGGCACCAATCAGGTCCATCGCGGTCCGTCGAAAACTATTGTACAAAGTGGGGGCCACGCGGGCCGTATCCAGAACCCCATCCCAACCGAGCAGATACTTGGCATAAGAACCGGAGATTTGTTCCAACAACGGACGCAACAAATTCCATTCCCCATCGTAAACATCCATGTGCAGGGCGCGCAAATGGCTTTCGTCCATGCTTCCATCGGGCATGGATTCCACCAACGCCGATATCCGCCGACCCCGGGTGGAGGACTCGTAACGAGTGCTAATATGCTCAGCCAGCGGGTGATCAACTTGTTCTTGGTTGGCGCTGGCCACGTAGCCGGTCGCGGGATTAAGGCGACGGTAATAGTTGTGCATATCCGTGAACGGAATGCGGGCACTTCGTTGCCTGCCCATGCGGATACCGCGTTGGGGGTTGGGGTGAATCAAGGCGGCCCCGGCCGTCATCATGCCGATTTGACCGTCTTGGTCCGCCAACACAATGTTTGGGGGGGGCTGTCGAAAATGCTTGAGGGCCCCAAAAGCATCCTGCAGCGTGCGGGATCGTTCCAAGTAATGAAAGGCCGCGCCTTCGTTGCCGGCTTGTTCGCC
>JBJTSS010000269.1:0-2636 GCA_046079785.1 Bacteroidota bacterium | reverse complement strand
CGGGGAATCTCCATGGGTCGGATAGACTAGTAGGGGGCTGGCCCCTCGTCCATGTTGTTGAGTCGAGAAGGGTAGGTCCGATCCAAGCCCGCATAGGGGTTGTTGGGTTCGTTGGGGTTCCGAAGGTCCCCGGCAAAATCCGAGGCACCTCCCGGTCCTGCCGGATTGACAAAGCGGGCATATTTGGCCTGAAATCTCAAATTGATTTCCCCGGTTTGTCCGTTTCGATGTTTTGCAATAATGATTTGAGCTTGGTCCGGAAAGCTATCGCCTTCCATGTTATAATAATCGGGTCGATAAATGAACATAACCATGTCGGCATCTTGTTCTATGGCTCCCGATTCCCGCAAATCCGATAACATCGGTTTTTTGTTACCGCCCCGAACTTCAACCTGGCGACTCAATTGACTCAAGGCAATAACCGGTACCTCAAGTTCTTTGGCCAAGGCTTTGAGTCCCCGGGAAATGGATGCGATGACTTGTTCGCGGTTCATGCCCGATGCATCGTTCGATCCCCCACCCATGAGTTGTAGGTAGTCGATAACAATAAGTTGTATATCGTGTTTGGATTTGAGTCTTCGGCACTTGGCCCGCAATTCAAAGAGGGTCAGCTGGGGGGTATCGTCGATGTAGAGCGGAGCACGGGTCAAGTTATCCGTTCGGCTGGTCAGTTGAATCCACTCGTGCTGGGCTAATTTCCCTTTTTTGAGTTTCTCGCCTTCGATTTCGGTTTCGGAGGACAAAAGGCGGTTAATTAATTCGATACCTGACATCTCCAAAGAAAAGAAGGCAACGCCTTTTTGGTAATCCACCGAGGCATTGCGAGCCACACTCAAGACAAAAGCTGTTTTACCCATACCGGGTCGAGCGGCAATGATGTTCAAGCTTCCTTTTTGCCAACCGGAAGTGAGTCTGTCCAGTTCGGTGAAGCCGGAAGGTATGCCGGATAAGCCGTCTTGTTGCTGAGAAACTGCTTGTATTTGTTTAAAAGCTTTTTGGACCAAGTCATTAATTCCATCGCCGTTACGACGAATGTTACGATCGGCAATTCCAAAAAGTTTGGTCTCGCATCGATCCAACAATTCAAAAACATCGGTGGTATCGTCAAAGGCTTCCGTGGACATTTCTCCCGAAAGATGAATGAGCTCCCTCAAGATATACTTTTCCAAAAGGATGCGAGCATGGTAATCAATGTTGGCAGATGAACTTACCCGGTTGGTTAATTCGGCGATATAATAAGAGCCACCAACTTCCTCCAGTCGTCCCAAGGATTTGAGCTCTTCGGTGACCGTCAAGAGGTCCACAGGTTCTGATTTTTCGAAAAGCAAGCGAATGGCTTCAAAGACCCAACGATTTTTTTCGAGATAAAAAACATCCGGATGCAACAAATCAATAACTTGGGAAAGTGCCTCTTTTTCGAGCATCAGGGCGCCAAGGACGGCCTGTTCGACGTCCAAAGCTTGGGGCGGTATTTTGCCGGTCAAAAGGGCGGGGTTTAGGGCGGTATTTCTAGTCATTCCGCGCTTCTTGATCTAGGCATTGGTCGGCTCCATACCACAAACTTAGGCCCAGGTGTCTGCTCCTTTTTTGTTATTCCCGTTTTCTTTTCCTCTTTTTTGGGGCTTGCACGGAGGCTTGGTGCATAAACCAGGTTTTCGAGTGGATAACCGCCCGGATTCGGTGGATAATGATGGGTTAGCCTCATCTTTGCGCTTAGGAAATATCCTGGGATGAAGTCTTATCGTATTGAATTGAACCCCAACGAGGTCTACGGGGTCGATGACTGGATGGGAGTCCTTCGTCAACGTTGCCCCGATATTCACCGTGATCGTTTGGTGGTACTCAAGCGCAGCCTGGACGCTCGTGGTTCCCGTCCCAAAGTAGGGGTTTGGGTCACGGATTCCCGAAGTCCAGAGGCCTTAGCGGCCATGGGAAAGCCCTACGAGCCCTTGCAAGTTTCCGAAAATGCCCCTGTTTTGCATATCATGGGGGCAGGCCCCGCCGGCATTTTTGCTGCATTGCGTTGTTTGGAGCGTGGTTGGCGCCCCGTCCTATGGGAAAGGGGTCAAAGCGTTCGGGAACGTCGTCGAGATGTTGCACTTCTGAGCCGTGATGGCCGCTTGAATCCGGAATCGAATTATTGTTACGGTGAAGGAGGGGCGGGGACTTTTAGCGACGGCAAATTGTACACCCGCGCTACCAAACGAGGGGATGTAGCCTCTGCTCTCCGTCTTTTGGTTACCCTTGGGGCTCCGGACCACATTATGTATGACGCTCATCCTCACATTGGAACCAATAAATTGCCCGGGCTAATCGAAAAGGCCAGGGAGACGATTTTGGCCTATGGAGGAGTTTTTCATTTTAATAGCCGCGTAGTGGACTTGGACTATGCCCAAGGCCGTATCCGGGCCTTGGTTATGGCGGAGGGTCAACGAATTCCGGTGGAAGCCTTGATGCTTTGTACAGGGAACAGTGCCCGAGACGTCTTTGGTATGTTGCAACGCGCTGGCCTAGAAATACAGGCCAAGCCCCTGGCCATGGGGGTTCGCATTGAGCATCCTCAGGAATGGGTTAACCAATGGCGTTACCGTCAACCAGCGTCGGTGATGGCGGCTTGGCCTCCCGCGTCGTATTCG
>JBJTSS010000268.1:0-1067 GCA_046079785.1 Bacteroidota bacterium | reverse complement strand
CGATGTTTGGATAAGCGCAAACGGCCCCGTTGATTTGATGCAGGATCTCCCTATCCAAACCCAGGAAATCGAAGACGCTTATCGTAGCGTCCGTTCCTAGGGCTATCGTTTGGTGATGGGCAAGTAATTCCTACGGGGATGCCCAACATAAACCTGTCGAGGACGTCCAATAGGTTCGTTGAGTTCCCTCATCTCCTTCCATTGGGCAATCCAACCCGGCAAGCGCCCCAAGGCAAACATGACGGTAAACATATCGGTAGGAATTCCTATGGCCCTGTAAATGATGCCGGAATAAAAATCAACGTTAGGATACAACTTGCGCTCGATAAAGTAATCATCCTGTAAGGCGGTGTTTTCCAACTGCTTGGCGATATCCAGAATCGGATCATTGACCCCCAGTTTATTCAAAACCTGGTCACAAGCTTCTTTGATAATACGCGCTCTTGGATCAAAATTCTTGTACACCCGGTGGCCAAAACCCATCAAGCGGAAAGAATCGTTTTTGTCTTTGGCCTTGGCCACAAACTTGGAAACCTCCCCACCGTCGGCCCGGATTTGTTCCAACATCTCAATCACGGCCTGGTTAGCACCTCCGTGAAGCGGTCCCCACAAAGCCCCCACCCCTGCCGCAACCGCGGCATAGATATTGGCATGGGATGAACCCACCATGCGCACCGTGGAAGCCGAGCAATTTTGCTCGTGGTCGGCATGCAAGATCAAGAGCTTGTTCAGGGCATCCACCACCACAGGGTCAGCGATATAGTCCTCTGTTCGGTGACCAAACATCATCTGCAAGAAATTGCTAACGTAATCCAGTTTGTTGTTGGGGTACATATAAGGATGGCCCAAAGACTTTTTGTAGGTCCATGCCGCAATGGTCGCCATCTTGGCAATAAGCCGATGGTAGGTCCTATCCATTTCTGCCATAGGACGGTTTGCGATCAGGGAATTGGGGTAAAAGCTGGAAAGCGATGCAATGGTGCTCATCAAAACCCCCATGGGATGGGTAGAGGCCGGGTAGGCGTCCAGGAATTTCTTGATGTTCTCATGGACCAAGGTCCGGTGGG
>JBJTSS010000267.1:0-1214 GCA_046079785.1 Bacteroidota bacterium | reverse complement strand
CTCAATGGGCGAATACCTGCGCTGCCTTGTCCTCCGAAGTTTTCTTGGCATCCCAACAGCCCTTGGATCCGTTGCTGCACCAGGTCCGACCCCATAAGGGAGCCATCCAAACCGCTCAATGCCTGCTGAAACTGATGAAGGGAAGCGAATTGGCCGAAGTACCCCGACCAGCGGTTCAAGATCCCTATGCCTTTCGGTGCATTCCCCAAGTTCACGGCACCTCCCAGGAGGTTCTGGAGGCATGGGCCCGCATTTTGGAAATTGAGGCGGATTCCGTCACGGATAATCCCTTGGTGGATCATCGCAGCGGAAGGGTGTTGAGCGGGGGTAATTTTCACGGCCAGGTCTTGTCTATGGCGATGGATCATGCCGCTTTGGCCATTGCCGAATGGGGTTCTATTTCGGAACGAAGAACCTACCAGCTTATCGCAGGAACACGGGGTTTACCGCCTTTTTTGACGGGCCAATCCGGTTTGGAATCCGGCCTTATGATACCTCAATACACCGCTGCCGCTTTGGTATCGCACAACAAGCAATTAGCGACACCTTGTGTTACGGATTCTATTCCATCATCGAATGGCCAAGAGGATCATGTTAGCATGGGTGCCAATGCGGCGAACCGTTTGGGACCCATGTTGGATAATTTGTTTCAGATTTTAGCGGTCGAGTGGTTAACGGCCAACCGAGGTCTTTCCTTTCGGAAGGGCCAACCGGGCTTGCCTCTTCAAGCCATGCTGAAGACGTATCAAACTCGGGTTACTCTCCCTTCCGGAGATGATTATTGGGCACCCTTGTTGTACCAGACTAAGGCCTTGATGGAAGAAGGTCATCCTGCACTGGAGACCTTGTCAAGAGATTGAAGGTCAGTTCCTTGCTTGGCCGGGGAAACGACCTTGAATTAAGGCCAATCCGATGAGTATGGCGGGGATCGACAACCACTGCCCCATGTTCAAGGCCATTTGTGCCTCGAACATCACTTGATTTGCTTTCAAGAATTCAATCAAAAACCGAAAACCAAAGATCAAAACCAAAAACAGGCCCAAGAGTCCTCCAGGTCGTTCCGCAAGTTTGGACGATTTTTCGGTACGGAGCAAAATAACAAAACACAGCAAATAATAAACCGATTCGTAGAGTTGGCTGGGATGCCTAGGGAAGTTTTCGCCCAATCGTTCAAAGACAAATCCCCAGGGCAGGTCGGTGGGTTCACCCACGAT
>JBJTSS010000266.1:0-1419 GCA_046079785.1 Bacteroidota bacterium | reverse complement strand
CCAGGACGCCAAAATCTCCTTGATCCCGTGCAGTTGAGCCTGATGTTGGATCGACTGAGCCAAGAATTAATTGAACGCCACGATCGATTCGAAAACAGTGTTCTGATTGGGTTACAGCCTCGGGGCACGTTGTTGGCCCGCCGTATTCACCGAATCTTGGAGGCCAAAACCGGAAAACAGGTACCCTTGGGTCTGTTGGACGTGACCTTTCACCGGGATGATTTTCGCCGTCGCCAAGGCCCATTGATCCCCTCGGATACCCGAATCGATTTTTCGATCGAAGGCAAAGATGTGATTTTGATCGACGATGTCTTGTTCACGGGAAGAACCCTGCGTTCGGGATTGGATGCCCTCCTGGATTTTGGAAGACCCGCCCGGGTTGAGCTCATGGTTCTTTTGCACCGCCTTTATAGCCAAGAATTTCCGATACGACCGGATTATTTTGGTCGCAAAGTCAATACCCTGCCCAATCAACGCATTCATGTGGAATGGATGGAAGAATCGGAACGGGATTTTGTTTGGATCGAAACCTTACCCCCCCCCTCAACACCCTCCGTCGGATGAAAACCGGAACCCTCAGCACAAGGCACTTGATGGCCATCAAAGACCTGAACGGGGCAGATCTGGAGTTGATTCTCCAAACGGCCGATCAATTTCTGGAGGTTCTTTACCGTCCGGTTCGCAAAGTGCCCTCCCTGCGGGATTTGACCATCGCCAACCTCTTTTTTGAAAATTCAACGCGCACCCGCTTGTCTTTTGAACTGGCCGAAAAGCGTCTTTCTGCCGATGTGGTCAATTTTTCGGGCAGCGGGAGTTCTCTTTCCAAGGGTGAAACCCTGAGCGATACCGTTCGTAACATTCTGGCCATGAAAATTGACCTGTTGGTGGTGCGCCATGCGCATGCCGGCACCTGTCAATACCTGGCCGATCGGGTGGATGCGCGGATCATCAATGCAGGGGATGGGGCCCACGAGCATCCAACCCAGGCTCTCTTGGATGCCTACACCATACGGCAAAAGTTGGGACGCATTGCCAAGGTCAAAGTGCTGATGGTTGGGGATATACTGCACTCGCGTGTTGCCATGTCCAATCTTTTTTGTTTGCAAAAATTGGGGGCTGAGGTCCGTGTTACGGGACCCGCTACCCTCTTGCCCCCGCACCTCGAAGAAATGGGATTTCCGGTCATGCATCGATTGGAAGAAGCGCTGGAATGGTGCGACGTGGCCAATGTACTCCGCATCCAACACGAAAGGCAAGCCATTCGATACCTCCCATCCCTTCGGGAATACGCCATGTACTTTGGGATTAACCGGGAGCGACTCCAAAAACTGTCGCACCCCTTGGTCATCATGCACCCGGGGCCCATCAATCGGGGTGTGGAATTGCAATCCGATGTTGCGGATGGTCCCCACTCGGTTA
>JBJTSS010000265.1:0-8125 GCA_046079785.1 Bacteroidota bacterium | reverse complement strand
GATCGACGCAAGGCGATGTTGGAAGATATTGCCATCCTGACCGGTGGTACCGTTATTTCGGAAGAACGCGGTTACAAGTTAGACAATGCTGACTTATCGTATTTGGGTCGTGCCGAAAAGGTGACCATTGACAAGGATAACACGACGGTGGTCAACGGTGCTGGAAACAAAGACGATATCAAGGCCCGTGTTAACCAAATCAAGGCCCAAATCGAAACAACCACCAGCGATTACGATCGTGAAAAACTGCAGGAGCGTTTGGCCAAACTGGCCGGAGGTGTCGCAGTACTTTATGTGGGCGCTGCCACCGAGGTCGAAATGAAAGAAAAGAAAGACCGTATTGATGATGCATTGCATGCGACCCGGGCTGCCGTCGAAGAAGGCATCGTTCCTGGTGGTGGGGTAGCCTACATTCGTGCAATCAAGGCTTTGGACAAAGTCAGCACCGAAAATGCCGACGAAAAAACCGGTATCGAAATTATCAAGCGCGCCTTGGAAGAGCCAATTCGCCAAATCGCTGCCAACGGTGGTGTTGACGGTTCCATCGTGGTCCTCAAAGTCAAAGAGGGTACCGGGAATTTTGGATACAATGCCCGTTTGGACAAATACCAGAACATGTTGGTTGCTGGGGTTATTGACCCCACCAAGGTCGCCCGTGTTGCTTTGGAGAACGCAACCTCGATCGCCGGGATGTTGCTGACCACCGAATGCGTGATCGCGGATGAGCCCGAAAAAGACAAAATGCCTCCAATGCCAGGTGGCGGTGGAATGGGCGACATGATGTAATCAAAGCCCTTGCTTAGCCCCGGCCCGAAAGGGTCGGGGTTTTTGCTTTTTGCTTCGTTTTGCCCCGTAAATTTGCGTAAACCCACGGTATGAATCCCATCCAACGATTTTTGCTTTCTTCCAACGGTCGCAAGACGGTCATGGCCCTGACGGGTTTGTTCTTGATCCTGTTTCTGGTGGTGCATCTTGCTGGAAACCTGCAACTTCTGGTCCCCGACCAAGGACGGTCTTTCAATGAGTATTCGCATTTTATGAGCCATAGTTTGTTAATTCAAACGGTTTCTAAACTGAATTTCGCTTTCATCGTCCTTCATGTTTTGTACAGTCTTTGGTTAACGCGGCATGCAGCACAGGCCCGACCTGTCGGATACCAGGGAAAACCAGCCAAGGAAACCACGACGTGGTCTTCCCGGAATATGGGGATTCTGGGCACCCTTATTTTGGTCTTCCTGCTGGTACATCTCAAAGGATTCTGGTTCGAGCTCAAATTCGGCAGCGTCCCCGTTGTGATGTACCCCGGGGTTGAGGAACCCCTTCTCGATGCGTATCGGGTTGTTTCCGAAGCCTATGCCAATCCCTACTACGCCATGTTTTATGTTATTAGCATGGCCGTGGTCGGTTTTCACCTGTACCATGGCTTTCAAAGCGCCTTTCATACGTTGGGCCTAAGCAATTACCGGTACAAACCATTAATCAAAACGGTTGGCACCCTGTTTTCATTGATCGTCCCCGCTCTTTTTGCCCTGATTCCCGTGGTGATGTACCTGCAATCTGCTGGGTACTAAGCGACTTCCTTTTTACATTGATCTACAATTCTACCCCATGAAATTGGATTCCAAAATACCGTCCGGCACCCTCCAAGATCGTTGGACCCGATATCGTTCTACCGTTCCCCTGGTTTCCCCTGCCAACAAACGCAAAATGGAAATCATTGTGGTGGGTACCGGCTTGGCCGGGGCATCGGCAGCGGCTTCTTTGGCAGAGCTTGGCTACAAGGTCAAGGCTTTTTGCTTTCAAGATTCGCCCCGTCGGGCACACAGTATCGCGGCGCAGGGTGGAATTAACGCGGCCAAGAATTACCAAAACGACGGGGATTCGGTTTACCGTTTGTTTTACGATACCATCAAAGGGGGGGATTACCGGGCCCGCGAAGCCAATGTGCATCGGTTGGCCGAAGTCAGTGCTTCCATCATCGATCAATGCGTTGCCCAGGGTGTGCCTTTTGCAAGGGATTATGGGGGGATGTTGGATAACCGCTCTTTTGGTGGAACCCAGGTTTCGAGAACCTTTTATGCCAGGGGGCAAACGGGTCAGCAATTGTTGTTGGGTGCCTATTCTGCTTTGAACCGTCAAATCGCCAAAAAGCAAGTGACCATGTACAGCCGCCACGAAATGGTGGAATTGGTTATCGTCGATGGTAAGGCGAGGGGTATTATCGCCAAGAATTTGGTCACGGGTGCTCTGGAAAAGCATTCCGCCCATGCGGTTGTTTTGGCATCGGGTGGGTATGGTAACGTTTTTTATCTGTCCACCAACGCGATGGGCTCCAACGTCACGGCGGCTTGGAAGGCGCATCGCCACGGAGCCTTGTTTGGGAATCCTTGTTTTACCCAAATTCACCCAACTTGCTTGCCTCAGTCCGGGGAGTACCAATCCAAGCTGACGTTGATGTCGGAATCCTTGAGAAACGATGGACGAGTATGGGTTCCGGCCCATGTCGAGGACGCCCAGGCCATACGCGATGGCCGCCTCAAAGCCTCGGACATACCCGAGGGTCGTCGTGACTATTATTTGGAGCGGAAATACCCTGCGTTTGGTAATCTTGTTCCACGGGATGTCGCTTCCAGAGCGGCCAAAGAGGTCTGCGATGCCGGTCATGGTGTGGCACCTACTGGTTTGGCTGTTTTCTTGGATTTTGAGGATTCCATACGCCGTCTTGGCCAGTCAACCATCTCAGCTCGCTACGGCAATCTCTTTGAGATGTACGAAAAAATTACCGGGGACAATCCGTACGAAACCCCGATGAAGATTTATCCTGCAGTCCATTATACCATGGGTGGCCTTTGGGTGGATTACGAATTGATGACCACGGTTCCGGGACTGTATGCGATCGGAGAAGCTAATTTTTCGGATCACGGTGCAAACCGCTTGGGTGCCTCGGCTTTGATGCAGGGTTTGGCCGACGGGTATTTTGTTTTGCCCTATACGATAGGGTCTTATCTCTCGGGTGAAATTCGGGAATCTGCGCCGTCCACGGAGCACCAAGCCTTTGCCGAGGCTGAAGCCAAGGCCTTGGCGTATCAGCAGAAAATCTTGGATATCCAAGGGCGTCGTTCGCCTGAATCATTTCACCGGGAATTGGGTAAAATCATGTGGGAGTACTGTGGTATGGCTAGGAGCCGAGAAGGCTTGACCCATGCTATGGGCCTTTTGGACCAGTTGCACCAAGATTTTTGGTCGGACGTGCGGGTTGGTGGAAAACGTGAGTCCTTCAATCCCGAATTGGATAAGGCCCAGCGGGTGGCCGATTTTATTGAATTGGGTCGCCTCATGGTCTGCGATGCCTTGGCCCGCGAAGAGTCTTGCGGTGGGCATTTCCGTGTAGAGCATCAAACCCCGGAGGGAGAAGCGTTAAGGCATGACGACTCCTATGCCTATGTTTCCGCATGGGAATACACCGGTCCTTTGAAAGAACCGGTCATTCACAGGGAAGATTTGGTTTTTGAAGCGGCTCATCCCACCCAGCGTTCTTATAAATAATGTTTAGTCAACGCCTAATTTGTTATGGAACATCAATCGCTTAAGCTCCGGCTCCAGGTTTGGAGACAGGCTTCTTCCCAAACTTCCGGTCAGTTTGAAACCTACGATTTGCCTGCCGTTCCGGTTCACGCTTCCTTTTTGGAAATGTTGGATTTGCTCAATGAACAGTTGATAACCCAAGGCAAGGAGCCGGTGGCCTTTGACCACGATTGCCGTGAAGGGATTTGCGGTATGTGCAGTCTGTACATCAACGGTCGCGCTCACGGTCCTCAACAAGGCACCACCACCTGCCAATTGCACATGCGTCATTTCAAAGACGGTGAAACCATTACAATTGAACCATTTCGGGCCAAGGCCTTTCCGGTTGTTCGGGATTTGGTGGTCAACCGCTCAGCTTTTGATCGAATTCAACAAGCCGGAGGGTATATCACCGTGAATACCGGTAATGCACCCGATGGCAATGCGGTTCCTATTCCCAAAACCGATGCAGATGAGGCCTTTGCTGCGGCTGCTTGCATTGGTTGTGGGGCATGTGTTGCGGCCTGCAAAAATGCCTCGGCCATGCTCTTTGTTTCGGCGAAGGTTTCCCAGTATGCGTTGCTGCCCCAGGGTCAACCGGAGCACAGAGAAAGGGTATTGTCCATGGTCCAAGCCATGGATGACGAGGGTTTTGGGCATTGCACCAACACCGGGGCTTGCGAAGCGGAATGCCCCAAAGGCATATCGGTCGAAAATATTGCTAGGCTGAATCGTGCCTATTGGGGTGCCCAGTTGACCGGTGGACATGCATCCGGCGGTGGGTCTTCCATGGCCTAAACCGTTTGGGGTGTTTACCGGAATCGTTGAGGCCAAAGCCAAGTTGGTATCCCGCGTTCAAGAGGGCAGCAATCTGGTATTGACCTTGGAGTCCCCTTTGAGCCAGGAGCTCAAGGTGGATCAAAGTTTGGCCCATCAGGGAGTCTGCCTTACCGTGGTGGCCTTTGACCAACAAACCCATCGTGTCGTGGCGGTCCGGGAGACCTTGGAGCGGACCAATTTGGGTGATTTGCAGATCGGTGAATCGGTGAATTTGGAACGTTGCCTCAAGGTCGGAGACCGCTTGGACGGGCATTGGGTCCAGGGCCATGTTGATGCCACCGGCACCTGCCTCCATGTCCAAGCCCAAGACGGTAGTTGGACCATGGAATTTGCCTTTCCGGAGGAAAATGCACCCCTATTGGTACCCAAAGGTTCGGTTACGGTGAATGGCGTTTCCTTAACGGTGGTGGATGTTAAGGAGAACACCTTTTCGGTTGCGATTATTCCCTATACCTATGCGCATACCACCCTGGGTGAGCTTCGAGCAGGTCAGCGCGTTAACCTGGAATTTGATATTTTGGGCAAGTACTTTTTGCGGTCCTTTAAGGCCGACTCGCTGTTTCCAAAAAGGTCATAATATCTCCGCTTTCCTGGAAGGCTTGCAGCGGGTGCACACCGTGCGGTGCCAGGTATTGTTCGAGAACGGTCACGTATTCGCCGGGTGACCAGGGCCTGTAGGCTTCTTCACCTGCCAATTCTTGGGGAATTCTCATTTGGATGTAGGTGGTTTCATCTTCGTGATCCCCGAATCCAATTCCGTATTCAAATACCGGATTGAGCAAATGATTTCTATAACACATTTTGGCAAATATTTCATCGGCCTGCAATGGACTCAGGGGGCGATGACGATACGCCAAAAATTCGTCTTCAAAAAAGGCCATGTGGGCACCGTTATCACCCAGGCTGGCTAAGATGAGGGATTCGCCCATTCGGAGGCTAAGGCTTTGGGTATTGGAACTGGATTTAAAATCAAAGCCATGGGTGCCCGGTTCCAAAGCCAGAATAAAAACGGAACCAGGATCGTAACCCAGGTATTGCACCGGGAACACAGCCCCTTGAAGGCTCAAATGGATCATCCGGTAACGGTTGAGGAAGGACGAATCTTGCCAGGCGGGGTGCGCATCCTTGGAATCGGCCAAGGCCTGCATTTCGGCATAGAGCACGCCGACAAATAGCCAGCACATCCACTGATAAATTCTTTCGGTTTTGGTCCAGCCTAAGGTATCCAAACCCGCTGCAAACAGTTCAGGGCATTTACGGGCTACATCATCCAGGCCCCCTTGCCAACAGCTTTGGTGCACAGGCAAGCGGAGATCACGGTAGGCCAAGGTGGATCCCCCCACCAGCTTGAGTTGGCCTCCCTGCGGTAAACGATCCACCCAGGATAGGGGAAATACAGGTCGAAGATCGGTCGCCGGGTCGATGGGTAATCCTGTCAGAATACAACGGGTTCCATCAAAACGGTACCCGGATTCCCAGGGATTAAAACGAACCAAGGTCCCGGGATCAGCGGGAAATGAAGGGGTCATCGGTGGATGGGACGATCCCAACGTAGGTCTCAGGGGTTAATTCGAGAAGTCGTTGGGTGTCTTGTTCATTCAATCCCAAGGACCTAACAAAAGCATGAAGGCTATCCCGGGTTAACGGCTTTCCGGTACGGGTTAGTTCTTTGAGTTTTTCGTAGGGTGTTTCCAAACCCCGAGCCCGCAACAAGGTCTGGATACCCTCGGCCAAAACAGCCCAATTTTCGTCCAAATCCTTGGCCATGGCTTGAGGATTGGGCTGAATTTTGGACAAACCTTTGGAAAGGGAATTCAGGGCCAACATGGTATGCCCCAAGGGAACGCCCAGGTTACGCAAAACCGTGCTGTCGCTCAAATCACGCTGCAGTCTGGATACGGGAAGCTTCTCGGCCAAGTGCCCCAATAGCGCGTTGGATAGGCCCAAATTACCCTCGGCGTTTTCAAAATCAATGGGATTCACTTTGTGGGGCATCGCTGAGCTACCAACTTGTCCAGCGCGGATTTCTTGGTGGAAATAACCCATGGCGATGTATTGCCAAACATCCCGGCATAAATCCAACAAAATAACTTGGATGCGAATCATGTTATGACAAAAGGCTGACAAGTAGTCGTAGTGTTCAATTTGGGTGGTGAACCGATAACGTGTCAGGCCCAATGAGTGCTGAACAAAATGATCGGCAAATAAAGGCCAATTGGTGTTGGGCCAAACCCAATGATGAGCGTTGAAATTGCCGGTTGCTCCGCCGAATTTGGCCCCAACAGGCACATCTCGAAGCATCGCTAATTGCCTTTCCAGTCGCTCCACCCACACCAAAAATTCTTTGCCCAACCTGGTTGGGGACGCCGGTTGACCGTGGGTTCTGGCCAGCATGGGTTGGTCCAACCAAGAAAGAGCCTGGATTCGAAGTCGTCCTATCGTGGTTTCCAGGGCAGGGAGGATAAGATTTTGACGGGCTTCGAGGAGCGATAAGGGAACGGCGGTATGGTTGATATCCTGCGATGTCAAACCAAAATGAACCCATTCCTGCAAATTTTTTGCGCCATGTTCTTCCAAAATTCCCTTCATCCAATATTCCATGGCTTTGATGTCATGGAGGGTGGTTCGTTCGATTTCTTTGATTTGAGCAGCATCCTCCGTGCCAAAGGCAGCGAATCGTTGATCGAGTGCAGCACGAAGGGATGGATCCATGTTGGGGCCGCCCTCGAGTTGGGCATCGCAAAGGGCTTGCAAATACAGCCATTCCACCCGGACACGGTATTTGAACAACGCCCATTCCGAAAAATACAGCCCCAATTCCTTGGTCTGTTGGTGATACCGTCCGTCAAGGGGCGATAAGGCGGTCAAGGCGGAGAGGGTCATGGACATGCTGGGGGTATATTCAGAATAACTTTGCAAAAATAGCGTTTTGCACCTAAAATCACGGACCATGAACCGGTTTTATCGCCTTGTGACCCTCTTGACCCATGGTCAAACCGTGTTCACGCTGTGGTTATGGGGCAGTTTTTGGTTATCCAAACCCGTGTTGGCTCAATCCCCGAACCCGGGACGGCCCATGGAATTACCGGCCTATATCGACAGCAACGGTGATACCGTCCCGGTGGCGTTTTTGCCCCATGTGGAGGTGCGCGATCGTCGAATTTTTCGATCGGCTGCTGACAAAAAGCGCTTTGACCGATTGTATTGGAATGTTATGAAGGTGTATCCCTTGGCCAAAGCGGCGGGTAAACAACTCAATGAATTGGAATTGGAACTGCAAACCCTACCCGAACGCCAGCATCGGGAACATTGCAAGAGGTTAGAAGCCTCCCTCAAAAAACAATACAAAAAGCAATTGATGGACTTGACCGTAACCCAGGGTCGGATACTCATCAAATTGGTAGACCGGGAAACGGCCCGAACCTCGTATTCGATTGTTCGGGAATTTCGAGGTTCTTTTCAGGCTTTTATGTGGCAAAGCTTGGCCGTTTTGTTTGGTAGCAGCCTCAAATCCACCTACGAATTGCAGGAGGACCGGGATATCGAATTGGTTCTCATGATGATCGAAGGTCAAGCCTATTCCGTTCCCTATAAATACCAAAAAACCACCAAACCATGACCCCACTTTCCTCCCATCCGGCTTGCGATTGGCTGGTTTTTGCTGCTCACCCCGATGATGCCGAATTGGGGATGGGGGGTACGTTGCTCAAAGCCAAGGAAC
>JBJTSS010000264.1:0-2072 GCA_046079785.1 Bacteroidota bacterium | reverse complement strand
ATTGGTTCAAGGCAAAATTATCCTCTTTGCGGGGTGCCAAACGCCGGATCGCTCGCATGTTTCCCCGCAGCTCCCCTTTAAATTCAGAGAAAGGCACGCCAGGCCCCGGTTTGGCCATGAGAAGAGGGTAAAATTCCTCGAAGCGGCTGCCCTTGGTTTTGCGTAACCACTGCAGGGGTAAAAGGACCACGTCATCCAGACTGGTATTGGCCGAATTATTCCCCTCCAAACGAACGATCCCGACCACCAACGCCTGCTGGCCCATGGCCCTTAGATTTCGGCCGATGGCCAATTCGGCCGAGCCAAACAAGTCTTCGGCAACCTTAGCGCCCAGGACCACACAACGGGCACCGGATGCCGATTCACCGGGTTGAAAAAATCGGCCTTGCTCCAATTCAAAGGACCTCAGTACGGGGTAATCGTGCGATACCGCAATGGCTTTGACTTGTTGCCGCTCCCTTCCGGGCACGTTCAATTGATCCAGTTCAAAATCCACCATCATGGCGATTTTGGCACGGTTACGGCTGCGGAGTTGCAATTCGACAAATTCCCGATAGGATGGCTGAGGTCTGGCCATGTATTTCCACCAAGGGTATTCCGAATTGAAACCCCAAGGCCATTTTTCGACATAGACCACATCGTTGCCCAGGCTGGCCAAGGAACCACGGATTTGAAGTTCCCAGGAATCCACCAAGGTAAACACCGTAATGACCGTGAAAATTCCAATGGAAATGCCAAGCAGGGACAAAAATGTCCTCAAACGATTGGACCAAAGCGAGAAAACGGCCATACGGGCGCCTTCCCTTAGGGGAAACAGCCCCATACCAACGATTGAACCTGGCCCCTTCAAAACGATTCGGATTAACGCCTCAAGTTTACATTATCTTTGGCCTTTCTTCCCCAAAAACACTCCAGACCTTGAAATTATCCGAATTTAAGTTCGAACTTCCTTCCAGCCTGATTGCCGCCCAACCCTTGGTAAACCGGGATGACTCCCGGATGATGGTCATCAACCGCAAAACCCAAACCATCGAACACCGGCAATTCCGGGATATCCTGGACCTGTTTTCGGAAGGCGACAGTTTGGTGCTGAACAATTCCAAAGTGTTCCGTGCCCGCATGTATGGCAACAAAGAAAAGACCGGTGCCATGATCGAGGTTTTTTTGCTGCGGGAATTGAACCCCACGATGCGAATGTGGGATGCCCTGGTGGACCCCGCGCGCAAAATACGCGTTGGTAACAAGCTGTATTTTGGTGAAAACGATGAGCTCATTGCCGAGGTCGTGGACAATACCACGTCCAGAGGCCGAACGATTCGCTTCATTTTTGACGGGGACGATGAAGGCTACCGAAAAGCCCTTACCACC
This sequence comes from Bacteroidota bacterium, assembly GCA_046079785.1. Classification (GTDB taxonomy): domain Bacteria; phylum Bacteroidota; class Bacteroidia; order UBA7662; family UBA7662; genus SYHX01. The sequence continues at coordinate 704 of JBJTSS010000264.1, read as the reverse complement.
TTTGGTGAGACCCCCCTACCCAAGGAAATGGGTCGGGACGTACAACCCGAAGACGAAGAGCGCTACCAAACCATATTTGCCAAACGCGTTGGTGCGGTTGCAGCCCCCACCGCGGGGATGCATTTTAGCCGTGCCGTCCTCAAACGGATGGAACTTAGGGGTATTGAAACCCCCGAAATCACGCTGCATGTTGGATTGGGGGTTTTTAAACCGGTCGAGGTGGAGGATCTTACCAAACACAAACCCGAATCCGAGTTTTTTGAGGTGGACGAAAACGCTGCACAAGTCATCAACCGCAGCCTCCAAAATCAGCAACGGGTTTGTGCGGTTGGAACAACAACACTGCGCGCGCTCGAAGCCTCCATGTCCGCCGGCCGTAAAGTCAAACCCACCACCGGTTGGACCGATAAATTCATGTTCCCACCACACAATTTCCAATTAGCGGATTCCCTGCTCACCAATTTTCAATTACCGGAATCCACCTCGTTGATGATTGCCTCCTCTTTTGCTGGCCAAGAATTTTTGCGCGAAGTCTATCGCATTGCCATTAGCGAAAAGTACCGTTTCTTCGCCTACGGGGACGCGCTCCTCATCCTCTAAAATTTTTATTTTCGGCCATGGAATGGTTGGTATCTCTTTTGACCTTAACAATCCTCGAAATTGTTTTGGGAATTGATAACATTATTTTTATTTCCATCCTTACT
>JBJTSS010000263.1:0-1747 GCA_046079785.1 Bacteroidota bacterium | reverse complement strand
AAGGGATCCAAGGCAATGCGCCAGCGAAAAGAACCCGAGGGATCCCGCTCTATATTTTTGAGAATAAACAAACGCGTGCTTTCCTCAGGGACAGAAGGTTGCAGGGCTCGATCCAAATCCGAACGGGTATGGCAGGCCTCCAGGTTCAAGGCCTTCATCGCCTCCAGCATTCCCCGATGGGTATCCAGGCGATAGGCCCTGCGGGCAATGTCCACTACCACCAAACTGCGTAGGCGTTCCGGGGCCAGGGCCGCAAAGCGCATGGCGGCTTTGCCACCCATCGAATGGCCCATAAGGTGGATGGTGTCCAATCCCTTGGAATCCATCCATTGCATCAAATCCTCGGCCAAATAATCGTAGCTAAATTCCGCTGAACGAAAAGATTTGCCGTGGTTTCGTTGATCGGGTAAGTAAATTTTGAAACGGGATTCCAACCGTCGTCCGATGCTCAACCAATTATCTCCGGAACCAAAAACCCCGTGCAAAACAACAAGAGGTTCACCTTGACCGAGTTCCAAAACATGCCATCGGGACGTATTCGTCAAAAAAGGGTTGGAAGAGGGCATAAGCAAGGTAACTGGGCCATAAAGGTAAATCCCGAGGTCAATCAAAACCTTTTGGTCACTTGGGGGTCTTAATAAAGACGAATTATCCCATGAGTGCCCGGACCCCTACCCTGCCTTCTTGGCGGCCAGAATCCAATATTTGCGATTTGCTGATGGTTTTGCCCACCGCCGGGGCCGAATTGGAGCGACTTGGGGTACCCCTCCCGGCGGTAACCGATTGCCTTACCGTGGAGCAAGTCGCCCAAAGCATCGGCTGGGACCCCTTTGCCTTGTTGAATTTTTTGGTCAAAGGAAAAAGCGGGTCTTTGGAGGCCGTCCATCCCGGCATGGATATCGAAATTCCACGTTTAATTGAATCCCTTCGAGCCGACCACGCGGATTTGCTGGGCCAAGGGGTTCGTCAAATTCGTCAAATTCTGGAGAGTGAGTCCTGTTTTGAGGATCTGGGGGATGATTTCCAAGTTCTGGCCGCTGAAATCGCCTGCCACTTTTTGCTGGAGGAAGAGGAGTGGTTTCCCTACCTTCAGGTTCTGAACCGGGGTGTTGCTGGGGAATTATCGCATACCGCTTGTTTGGAGGCCATGCAGAATCATGCCCTGACCGAAGACCTGGAGGTGGATGTTCTGTTTCAAATGTTCCAACACATGATGAACAAAGCCCGCATTCTGCTCCAAGAAGACCCTTCGTCGGAATCCAAAGGGCGACTGGTGAACGAAATGCAGGCCTTTGGCCGGGCATGGATGGCCCACGAAGACCGTGAAGCCCAGGAGCTGTTTCCGCGCATTGTGGCGTTGGAAAATCGCCTTTTGAGCTTGAACTAAGGCGCCCTATCTTTGATAGCGCGGGTTTTACCCCTCCCGCTTTGGAATCCATGACGGAAAACCCTATTCTTAAACGCCTTAAGGCTTTCGAAAACCAAGCCCCCGAAATTGTTTTTGAATGGAACGATGCTCCAACCGGGGCACGTGGCTGGGCTGTACTGAATTCCCTTCGGGGTGGTGCGGCCGGTGGTGGAACACGGATGCGCCGTGGTTTGGATCGGCGGGAAGTAGAGTCCTTGGCCAAAACCATGGAAATCAAATTTACGGTTTCGGGGCCAGCCATTGGCGGCGCCAAATCAGGAATCGACTTTGACCCATCCGACCCCCGCAAAGAAGAAGTCTTGAGGCGTTGGTACAAAG
>JBJTSS010000262.1:0-2008 GCA_046079785.1 Bacteroidota bacterium | reverse complement strand
CTTTTGGAATTGCCGGATGGCTTCCGAGTCCTGGTTGATTGTGGTTTGGAAATGGGAGTCCGCTCGCAGGATCCCCCCTTTGGCTTTGAGCCCACCTCCATCAACCTGGTCATACTAACCCACGCCCACATGGATCATTGTGGACGACTCCCTGAACTGGTCCGGGATGGATACCCGGGCGAAATTCTTTGCACCGAACCCACCATGGAACTAAGCGCTTTGTTGCTAAGGGACAGCGCCCACCTCCAAGCCAAGCGCTTGGCCGGGGATCACCATGGTCGGGCCAAAGGCCGCAAAAAGGGTGATCAGGCCTTCAAAAAACTGTCCCATCGCCTGGAACAGGATGCCGAACATTGCCTCCGCCGCTTTCATGCCCTGCGGCCCAACAAGAGCTACCGTATTCGCGAAAACCTCCGACTACGCATGATACCCTGTTCGCATTTGTTGGGGGCCGTTTCGGTCTACTTGGAAATTGAAGACCAAGGCCGTTGGATTCGCTTTGGCTGGAGCGGCGATTTGGGCCGTTCGGGATACCCCGGACTACCTGACCCAGAGCCCTTTCCGGAAGTGGATTATTTGGTCTGCGAAAGCACATACGGTGGGGTCCTGCACCAAGAAACCCGTCCAGCCGCCGACGTGGTTTTGGCCATGATTCGGGATGCTTTGAGTCAAGAGGGTGGCAAGCTCTTGGTACCGGCCTTTTCGGTGGGCAGAACCCAAGCCTTTTTGTTGGTGCTCCAACAACTTTTCGAAAACGGTCTGCTTCCCGATGATGTCCCCGTTTTTGTGGATTCCCCTATGGCCATCCTAAGCACCGAGGTCTATCGCCAAATGGAAGATTGGCTAAGTCGCGAAGCCCAAAACATGATCAAGATGTACGGGGATGTGTTTTCGTTTGAACGGCTTCGCTTTGTACAGAGCATGGGGCAGAGCCGCAAAATTGCTTCCGATTATCGGCCTTCCATTCTGGTATCCGCTTCGGGAATGTTGGACGGGGGACGCATTCATACCCATCTCAAAGAACAATTGCAAAATTCCAAGGCCTGCATTCTCTTTATTGGTTACCTGGCCGAGGGAAGCCTGGGACGTCAATTGGCGGACGGTGCCAGTCATGTTACGGTGGATGGCCGAAGTGTTATGGTTCGCGCCAAATTGTGTTACACCGATATTTTTAGCGGCCATGCGGACCACCGTGGTCTGATGAATTTCGCAACCCGAACCTCATCTCACGTGTTAAAACAAATCTTTTTGGTTCATGGCGAAACGGACCGGATGGAGGCCTTCGCCAGTGACTTGGAATCTTTAGGTTATCGTGTTGAACTGCCCCAGCGAGGCCAAACCTATGTTCTTTCGTAATCCCTCTTTGTGCTTCAGCCTATGAATATCATTAAAAATCATCAATCTCTATGGATTATAAGCGCTCTAAGCGCTTTGTTATGGACTTCATGCCGCCAATCGAATTCTCCGTCTTCCCAAAGTCCTCCCTTGCCGGTTTTGGGACCCATGAAAATCATTCCCAACGACCAAGGAGGTCAGGACACGGTTTTTATGAAACTCCCCGAATTGGCTCTCCAAGACCAAGATGGTTTCGAATTTCATAGCGATAGCCTGCATGGTCAAATTCGGATTGTTGATTTTTTCTTTGCCTCGTGTCCAGGTATATGCATTGACATGAGCGCCAACATGGCCCGCATTTTTGCGAACCAACGACGCCAAGCTGCCCAAAAAACCGAAAATTCCCAAGGACCGGGGCTTCGAATCCTATCCTATACGATTGATCCGCAAATGGATACCCGCGATGGCCTGTCGGCGTATGCCCAACAACACGGGGTGACCAAGGGTGACCGAACTTGGCTTTTTTTGAGGGGAGACGAGAACCAAATCCACGCTTTGGCTGAGCAGTATTATTTGCTGAGTGCGGGGGCCGATTCCACCGCACCCGGCGGCTTTTTGCATTCCGGGCAGTTCCTGCTATTGGATACCCGGGGACGGATACGGGGTTTGTACG
>JBJTSS010000261.1:0-10837 GCA_046079785.1 Bacteroidota bacterium | reverse complement strand
TGGTCCATGGAGGTCAGGAGGGAAATATGCTGCAAAAAAGCCCCCAGGCTCCGGTCATCACCGGGAATAACTTCGTCGGATTCACAAAATTCCTCGATGGCGTTGAGCAATTCTTCGATGTTTTGAACCCTCGCCAAGCCTTCAATGCTGGTATCGGCTTTGAGTTCCGCCTGCAAATTGGACTGTTTCCAAACTAATCGAGCCAAAACGATCGCGTTCTCTTTGCGCGCTGTAACGGCCCAGGATTGAACGGCAATTGCAAATTCCACCATGCGCTTTCCGGCTGCCCCCAGCGTTGCGGTCAACGGGTGGCCCTGCTCCATCGCAACCAATAGATCCCAAAGGCTCATGCCCTGACGATCCGCCTCCAGGACCCACTTGTCCATGGAGGTTTTTCCGATACCCCGTGCCGGATAATTGATCACCCGTCTCAAAGCCTCCTCATCGGCGGTATTGATCACCAAACGGAGATACGCCAACAAATCTTTGACCTCCTTGCGCTGGTAAAAACTGACCCCACCGATAACCCGGTAAGGGATATTTTCGCGACGCAAGGCCTCTTCAAATGCCCTGGACTGGGCGTTGGTTCGGTACAAAATCGCAAAATCTTTGTTGCTCAGCTGAAAGCGATGCTTGCGGGCATGCAATTCAGCGGCAACTTGTCGTCCCTCTTCGTTATCGCTAACACAACGCAAAACAGAAATCAAATCGCCCTTGGCATTGGCCGTCCACAAGTCTTTGGGGATTTGTTTTTGGTTGCATGCAATGACCGATCCCGATGCTCCAACAATGGTCCCCGTGGAACGGTAATTTTGTTCCAAACGGATCATTTGGACCTCCGGGAAATCCTGATGAACGTGAAGGATATTGTCAATGACCGCACCTCGAAAGGCATAAATGCTCTGGGCATCATCCCCCACCAAACAAACATTGCGATGAACCGCCGATAACAATTTGACAATTCGGTATTGAACTCGGTTGGTGTCTTGAAACTCATCCACCAAAAGGTGTTTGAATTGCATTTGGTATTGGTGCAGAATATCCGGATGCTCATCAAAAAGACGAAAAGTTTGCAAAAGCAAATCGTCAAAATCCATGGCCCCGCTTCGATGACAACGTTGAATGTAGGCGCGGTACACCTCCACAAAGCGGGCCCGACCTGACGCCCGATCCGATGACATCAGCCCCGCATCGTTTTGGTACTCATCGGGGGTGATCAAAGCGTTTTTGGCCGATGAAATGCGGGCATAGAGGGGAGATGGCTTGTAATAAGCCTCATCCAGGTTCATTTCTCGAACCAAGGTTTTGAGGAGGGATTTGGTATCGTCGGTATCGTAGATACTAAAATTGGAAGGGTAACCCAAAACCTCCGCATGCCTACGGAGTAGTCGGGCAAATACCGAGTGAAACGTCCCCATCCACAACGAACGGGCCGCCGGTCCGATCAAGGCCTCGATCCGTTCGCGCATTTCGCCCGCTGCTTTGTTGGTAAAGGTCAAGGCCAACATGCGGAAGGGGTCTTCGCCTTGACGCACCAAATGGGCCATGCGGTACGTAAGAACCCTGGTCTTACCCGAACCGGCCCCTGCCACGATCATCACAGGGCCATCAGTACATTCCACCGCCGTCCGCTGCGCCGGGTTCAAATCATCCAACCAATTCACCGCACGAAGTTAAACGGAGGCAGCTTCACCTAGGCTTTTTCCCCATGCCAATAGCGCTTGGGTATCGCGTACCCGGTGGTGCGATTGGGCGTAATGGCCGGAGCGCTTGAAGTACATCGACTCGACCAAGGCACCAAGGTCCGAGGAACCTTCGCCTTGTAACAAAGGCCGGGGGCGCGGTGATTGGATCAAGCGGTTTTTGATCTCCTCCAAAGGGGTATCCAGCCAAACAACCCAACCGTTTTCCAACATCCATGCCATATTGCGTAATGCCGCTCCCCCACCGGTCGCCACCACCAACGAAGTGACGTTGGCCGTCTTCTTGAGCCAATGAGTTTCAAGTTCCCGGAATTCATCCTCCCCTTTCTCTTCCAAAATCTTGGGGATGCTGCTTCCCGTTTCCTTTTCGATTCGCAGATCCAAATCCTCAAAATCCCAACCCAAACTTTGGGCCAAAACGGGTCCGGCCGTTGATTTTCCACTACCCGGCATTCCCACCAAAAAAACTCTGAGTGGCCGTGAGCGCGTTTTGGGAGGGGCCACGGTCCCCCATTGAACGCGGGGATCCAAGACTGAATACAACCAATCCACCAGAATATTGATGAGAACGAACAAAAAGCCGGACCACAAGACCACCCCCATCACCACCGGTAAATCAAAGACCATCAAGGCATCGACCGTCAATTTGCCCATACCCTGCCAGCCAAAAATATATTCGACAAAAACGGCCCCTGCCAACATGGAGGAAAGCCAACCCGACAAAGCCGTTATGACCGGATTCAAGGCGTTGGGCCATACGTGTTTCCTCCAAATTCGGTGGGTGGGTAGGCCTTTGGCCTTGGCTGTTCGTATATAATCCTGGGCCAAGACATCGGTCACGGAATCCTTGGTCAATTGGACGACAACGGCCAATGGGCGTATTCCCAAAGTCAAGGCCGGTAACACCAGATTTTGGGGAACCCATACCCATCCGTTCAGGGCGTCCAGTTCTTTTAGACTACCGGTCATGCTCAAACCGGTCCACGGAGCGAACAGATAACCAAAAACATAGGCCATTAACAAGGCGACCACAAACGATGGGGCCGCAACACCACTCATGGCCAAACCCATAATCGCCGACTTCAGGGCTGGCGAAGGTGTTACCGCCGCCCACGATCCCAAACCTATGCCCAAGAAGGTTGCCAAGGCCATCGCCGCAAGTGCCAAAACCAAGGTATTGAAAAAAGCTTCTCCCACCATGGCCACCACATCCCGTCGACTCTGGTACGAGCGTCCCAAATGAGGCGCTTTGATCACGAGCCTTGGTTTCGAGGCTCCTTCCTCTGTCCGCCAATCCACCGGCGATAGGCCCCTCAAAAAATGAGCATAACGCTGACCCCAAGGTAAATCCAGACCCAATTCTTTGCGTATTTCCCGTAGAGTCTCCGGATCTGAACGCTGACCCAGCGTCATTTGGGCTGAATCCGCCGGCAAGACATGAAATAAAATAAAAATCAAGGTCACCAAACCCCAAAGGACGGCGATGGCGTTAACCGCTCGCCCTAACAACCAACGTCCGGTTTGAAACCTCACTGCGGTTGACCAGAGCGATCCAAAAACGTGGTCAGTTCTTCGGGGGATGGAAGCCTGCGGGCAGGAAAGAGGGCCCGAACCGTACCCTCACGCAAGATCATGAGCCCAGGATTGGAGCGCATCATGGTCTTGAGTACCGTTCCATCCACTTGGTAAAAAGGCCAGTCTTTGGCGGAGTATCGTTGGCCAAACGCTTCGACTTCTTCCTTGCCGCTACCGGTCAAAACGGCAATTTTGATATCGTTTTGACGAGACCATTCCAGCATGGCGGCCACTTTGATCCATGCGTCACCGCGGGCTTTTTCCAAAAAAGGCGCAATAACAAAAAGTGCATACTCAGCGGTCAAAAAATCCTGGGTATAATCGTTACCGTTCAAATCGCTGACCACAAAATCATGAATAGGAGGCACATAGCCTTTGCTTACCAATTCGGTTTGACGACCCACAAACTCTGGAGCGCTTCCATCGGCTTGTACACTATCCCAAGGAGCCTGCTCCGTTGTAAAAGTGCCAACCACTCCGTTGATCCGGTATTGCCAGCGATCTCGATAAACATCCTGGGGAGCCCCTTCGGGTATGGCCATGCCCTCGGGTAAATTTTGGCCCACGGCATAGGGTCTAAAATCCAAGAGCGGCAAATCATTCCAGGTATAAAAAGACAAACCGGTCACTGCAATGGCCGTCAAACCCACCGAGGCCGAGCCAAGAACTGGGGGACCCAAGGGCCGAATCTTGTTTCTATTCCAACACAGAATACCAATCATAATCAACAAAACCACATCCTTCGAAAAGCTCTGCCAAGGGGTTAGCTTCATAAAATCCCCAAAGCAACCGCAATCGGTGACGACTTTGAACCAGGCCGACCAAAAAGTCAAAAAAGTAAAGAAGACTACCATGCCCAATAACCACCAAGTCACCGCTTTGGCCTTCCATCCGGTCCACAGCGCTATACCCAAAACTACCTCCAAAACACAAATCGCTATCGCCAGGCCTGTCGCCAGTGGATTCAAAAAATCCATCCCGAAAACCACAAAATACTCATCCAATTTGTACCCAAATCCCAAAGGGTCGTTGGCTTTGATGAGTCCTGAAAAAATAAACAGTCCTCCGGTCAAAAATCGTAACAATGCTATCATAAAGAAGGGTTTGAATGGGGTATGTTCTGTTCCGTGGTTTGGTCCGGGTTATCCAGTCGGATAATCGCAAAGACCGCATAATTCAAGATGTCCCGGTAACCGCCTTCTACCCCTTCACTAACCAAGGCCTCACCGCGGTTTTCTTCGATTTGCTTGATGCGCAGCAATTTGACCAAGACCATGTCCGTTAGCGAGGTGGTCCTCATGGCACGCCAAGCCTCGCCGTAGTCGTGGTTTTTGTTGGCCAAAAGTTGCCGATTCCGAGCAACTTGTTGATCAAAATGCGTGAGGGCCTGTTCCAAACTCCATGAATCTTCGGCGCATTCCCCAAGTTCCTGCTGGATGAGGGCCATGATCGCATAATTGATGAGGGCCTGCCATTCGGGACGAACCCCTTCGGCTACCAAGTGAAATCCATTTTGTTCGATGTTACGAATCCGACAGGCCTTGATATAAAGCTGGTCGGTGAGGGAAGGCAAACGAAAAACCCGCCAAGATGTTCCGTAATCCCTGGTCTTGGCCTCAAACAAGGCCCTGCATTCAAGGATCACACGGTCAAATTCAATCAGGGTCTGCATGGCTTCTTTTGGGGATAAATTTACATCACGATGCACCCAACCCCACTCCGTCTCGCCTTGGGAGGTCAAATACTCTCCTTGGATAGACCCCGAATTATGGGGATTTTGAACCTTACCAGCGATTCCTTTTATGCGCCTAGCCGAGTTGAATGGTCCACCAACGCCACGGTGGACCGGGCCGGGGAGATGTTGGACCAAGGAGCGGATATTCTGGACTTGGGGGCCTGCTCTACCCGTCCCGGAGCCCCATCCGTCGATCCCCTCCTGGAAGAAGAACGCATCCACGCCGCTACCGAATCTGTATTGAAGGCTTTTCCCAAAGCTTTGGTGTCGGTCGATACCTTCAGGGCCCGTGTTGCCAGTACCGCCCACCGTGCAGGGGCTGTTTTGATCAACGATGTTGCCGGAGGCACCCTGGATCCTGCCATGCATCCTTTGGTGGTGGAGTACAAAATTCCTTATATCCTGGGGCACCTACGGGGTTCACCGGAGACGATGGCCGGCATGACCGATTACCGGGATGCACCTTCCGAAGTCTTTGATTTTTTGATCCAAAAAGCAGAGGAACTCCTCCTACACGGAGCAAGCCAAATCATTCTGGACCCGTGTTTTGGTTTTGCAAAAAACCAAACCCAAAATTACCAGATCCTAAAGCGACTCCCGGAATTGGTGGCCCACGGATTGCCCGTGCTCGCAGGGTTATCCCGCAAGGCCATGATTTACCGGCCCTTGGGATTGGATCCGTCCAAGGCCCTCAACGGAACCACTGTATTAAATACCCTAGCCCTTACCCAAGGCGCCCTCGTACTACGGGTTCACGATGTCGCCGAAGCAATGCAATGCGTCCACCTTTGGGAACTTTTTGATCAACGGCATGACGTGGCATAACCTCTTGGATTGGAGCTTGGTAGCCCTGCTTTTGGGCTTGGCTTGGCGCTTGGTGCGCGGCAGCTTGGTTGTTTATTTGTTGTTGGGAGTCTTGGCTTTCAACCTCTTGTTCCGCCTGGGGGTATGGCTTGAATTACCTCTTTTTACATCCTTGCTCGAGCAATTTGTTGGGTTGGGGGTTTTGGCGTTGTTGGTGGTCTTTCAACCCGAAATTCGAAATTTCCTTTTGCTCATAGGACGCAAAGCGGAATCAGCTCGGTTACACCAAGTCCGTCGTTGGTTGGACTTGGAAGATCAACATCCTTCATCGGACCAAACCTGGGTGCGGGCTGTTGCCGAAGCCTGTGCTCGGCTTGCCGAAACCAAAACCGGAGCCCTGCTGGTAATCCAACGTAAAGCCGATTTACAACCCATCGCGGCGACAGGTACGGTGGTGGATGCCTTGCCCAACTCGGAATTATTGCAAGCCATCTTTGCCAAGGATTCCCCTCTGCACGATGGTGCAGTTCTCCTATCGGAGGGACGGATCATTGCAGCATCATGCATGCTCCCCCTCAGCGATCAAGCATCGTACCAAGCGGCGGGATACGGCATGCGGCATCGGGCGGCCCTGGGGCTCAGCGAGCAAAGCGATGCTTTGGTGGTTTTGGTCTCCGAAGAATCCGGGCACCTGGTGGTCGCGGAGGAAGGCCGATTTAGCGAACCCCTAAGCCCCAATGCCCTCATGCACCGGCTTCGGGGGGATCGATAAGGGCAGGCCTTAAGGCCGTTCTTGGAGGCGCTTGTTCCAATCCTCCTGGCTGTAACCCATGGTTTCCCGGTACAGGGCTGCATCCCGAACCAAACTGTCACTGGGGTATTCCTCCTGGAGGCGGTCCAAATAAAATAGAGCGGCTTCTCGAACGCCCATGTCCTCGTTGAGGACTACGGCATTGAAGTAAAGGGCTATCGGTGCCAAGGGATGCGCCGGATACCCATCAGCGATCGCTTTCCCGCAACGAACCGCGCCTTCGGAATTGCCCATGGTGCGCATCACCCTCGCCGCTTTCCACATCATGGTTGGCGCATACGGGTCCGATGGAAAAGTCTCCGCAAAACGCAGGCAGGTGGCTGCCAAACTGTCCAGGGGCGCTGTTTGGGGGGATATTCCCAAAGAGTCTGCCGAAAGTACTTTTTCGAGGGAATCAACGCGTGAGCGCCATGCCGAATGCCAGGCCAGCGAATCGCTGGGACTCGCTTGGTCTTTGCCTCGTGGATCACCGCTTTGGCATGCGCTCAATGCCATCATGGCCAAGAGCAAAAGGGAATGTCGTGCGTTCATTGGGTGGGGGTATCGATCATGAGACAGGGTTGCTGGCACAAATCAAGCAGTTTTTGGACCCTTTCCTTGCCGGTATCGCTCAAAAATACTTGGACACCGCGGATCGAAAGTTGCTGGATCGCCATCACCAACCCTTGCAATCGATTTTGGTCCAGTTTCTCAAAAAACTCGTCCACCAAAAGGGTAACATGCGGTTTACCGCAGTCCAAAAAATAAGCGCATTGGGCCAATTTCAGGGCCAATAAATACGATTTCCGTTGTCCTTGGGAGGCGTAGCGCCGTACCGATTGTCCGCTCAAATCAAAGTCCCAATCATCGCGTTGGGTACCCCAGAGGGTATATCCGGCCTCCAATTCGCGTTGGATTGACGGTTTTTGAAAGCCAATCCCGTACGATACTTGATCAGGTACATAAGTCAATTCCGCGGATTCGGTTTCGCCAGCGATAGGCCGGTACAAATGTTGCATCAACGGGCCAAAGTGCTCAACCCAAGGCGCCCTAACCCCGGTGATTGCTTGATGGCAGTGTACTAATTCCTCGTCGTAACAAGCCATCAAATCCGAATCAAGGGCCGCGCCTTGTCGAGCAGCTTTGAGCAGGGCATTGCGTTGGCTTAGCAGATGGTCGCGTTTGAGCAGAGCCTGCACATAATCGGGGTGGGTTTGGGCCAAAAGCATGTCCACAAAGCGCCTACGCTCCGATCCGGACCCTTCCAACAATACCGTATCGCCAGGAGCAATCATGACCACGGGCATCCGACCCAAATGCTCGCTCAAGCGGGGGTAAACCACCTCGTTGACGGCCATTTCCTTGCCCACCCCGGGCTTGTACACCACCGATACCCGGGTTTCTTCGATGCCGTTGTTAGACCCAAACCAGCCCTCCAAACGAAAGCCTCGGGTACCGAATCGAACCAAATGACCATCCTGACGGGTAAAATAGCTGCGTCCCAGGCATAGAAAATGAACCGCATCCAGCAAATTGGTCTTTCCGGTGCCGTTGGGTCCCGTAAAAGCCACCCAAGCGGCGCCCAATTCCAAACGACAATTCGTTTGGAGGCGATAATCCACCAATTGTAAGCGGTTCAAAAACACGATAAGGACTTAGAGGAGGGTGGTGGGATGTATATTAGCGCCTCTTTTGGAAAATTCAATGGCAGACCCAAAATTATCCCCGACACAGGCCCAAAAATGGCTCTACGACATGCTTTTGATGAGGCGTTTCGAAGAAAAATGTGCGCAATTGTACGGTCAACAAAAAATCAAAGGTTTTTGCCACCTCTACATCGGGCAGGAAGCGGTGGTCGCCGGAACCTATTCGGCCATTACCCCCGAGGACTCCGTGATAACGGCCTACCGTGACCATGGTCATGCCCTTATTTGCGGTTTGAGCCCCGGATCTGTTATGGCCGAATTGTACGGCAAAGCCACCGGTTGCTCCAAGGGCAAAGGCGGTTCCATGCACTTGTTTAGCAAAGAACACCGATTCTACGGGGGACACGGGATTGTGGGGGGACAAGTTCCCTTGGGGGCCGGATTAGCCTTTGCCGAAAAATACCTTGGCAACCCCCATGTTAATGTTTGTTTTATGGGCGATGGTGCCGTTCGTCAGGGCGCTCTTCACGAAACCTTCAACATGGCCATGCTGTGGAATCTCCCAGTCATATTCGTTATTGAGAACAACGGTTACGCCATGGGCACTTCGGTCCAACGGACCACCAATGTTATGGAATTGCATGAAATTGGTCTTTCGTACCGTATGCCTTCCGAAGCGGTGGATGGAATGTGTGTTTGGACCGTGCACGAAGCCATGGAAAGAGCGGTGGCCAGAGCCCGCTCCGGGGAAGGCCCAACCCTCCTCGAAATCCGTACTTACCGCTACCGAGGGCATTCCATGAGTGATCCTGCCAAATACCGAACCAAAGAAGAAGTCGAAGCATACCGAGAACAAGACCCCATCGAGCAACTCAAAAATCGAATGATGGCCGAAGGTCTTTTGAACGAAGAGGCTTACGATAAATTAGAAGAACAAATCGAAACTTCCGTTCAAGAAGCCGTTGTATTTGCCGAAGAATCTCCTTGGCCGGACCTGTCCGAAATGTACAAGGATGTTTATGTCCAAACCGATTACCCCTACATCACCGACTAAAATAATAAAATTATCTACCCACCATGGCCTCCAATACCCCATCCAACGAACCCCAAGGTTTTGATCCGATAGAAAACCTGGATTTGCAACAAGGTCTCGGCAAAATCGAGGCTTTTTGGGAAAAGAACAAACAGATCTTGACCACCGTGGGCGGTGGTTTACTTGCCTTGATCCTGGGATCTTATTACGTTTGGGGTGTTTATCTCCCGGCCCAACAGAAGGAAGCGGTCAACCTGATGCATGTTGCTGAGCGTTACTTCGAAAACGACTCCTTGAACCTGGCCATCAAAGGCGATGGGAATTTTCCTGGTTTCGAAGAAATTGCTGAAGATTACCGCTGGACCGCTGCCGGAAATTTGGCTCATTACTATTTGGGAGTCAGCTATCTCCGTTTAGGACAATACAACGAGGCTTTGGAATCTTTGGAGTCGTTCAAAACATCGGACCCCGTCTTGGGTAGCATCGCCATGGGCTGCCAAGGTGACGCCCATTTGCAACTCAAAAAAGATAACGACGCTTTGGACTGTTACTTGCGTGCTGCGGATTTCAAAGCCAATGAATTCACGACCCCTTTCTATTTGCAACGTGCCGGTGAAATTGCCGAAAAGATTGGTCAAAAAGAAAAAGCTACGGAGTGTTACGAGCGTATTCAACGCGAGTATCCCCAAAGCACCGAAGGCCAAAACGTGGATCGCTATTTGACCCGCGTTCGACTCAAGTCCTAAGCATATGCAGGACCAACCTTGGACAAAATCGGGTTTTCAACAACCTTCCAAGGCCCTTAATAACGGAGAATTCCGCGATGGGCGAATCGGCCTTGTGGTTGCCCATTGGAACAGGGAAATCACCCTTGAATTAGAGAAGGGTTGCCGCTCCGTCTTGTTGGAACTCGGCTTTCGTGAAGACCAAATTTTCACCTTGGAAGTTCCCGGTTGTTTTGAAATTCCCGTGGCGGCCTCTTGGTTCTGTGCCCAAAACCCGCATCAGGTCCAGGCCGTTATTGCCTTGGGTTGCCTCATCCAAGGAGAAACCCCTCATTTTGATCTCATTGCTCAATCCGTTAACCGCGGTTTGATGGACCTCAGCCTACGGGAAGGGGTTCCCATGATTAACGGGGTGCTCACCGTATTGAACACCCAACAAGCCCATGATCGCTTGGGCGGACAGCACGGGCACAAAGGAAAGGAAGCGGCCTATACGGCTTATCAAATGCTTTCGTTGAAAGCCCGATTAAGCTAGCCCAGCTCGTTCTCCTTGGCGACATCGCCCCCGCGGTGGAACAAAACTTCTTCAATGGATAGCCGGGTAGGCAATCCCAGACGCTTTCTCAATCGGTACCTGGATTGAGCCACGCCATAAACCCCAATATTCTGGACTCTAGCGATCTCTCGACTGGTCAAACCCAAGCGTATCATGCAAGCGGTTCGCAGTTCACCCTGGGTCATTCCCGGACCCAAATTCAAAACCCACGCGATGAAGCCTGGACAATGCTGCTCAAATTCAATTTTGAAGCTTTCCCATGCTTCGTTG
>JBJTSS010000260.1:0-3351 GCA_046079785.1 Bacteroidota bacterium | reverse complement strand
TGATGGCGTGTAATCACCCCGCTTTGGCCGATTAAAGGAAACTCAAAAACCGGAATTTTTTTTAAAATCTCCGGGGCATCTTCCTTCGATCCCGAGCCCAGAACCCAGGCCATTAAAATCACCAGAAAAAGGGATCCGATGAGCAGGAACCCGCGCACCGCTCGGTTGATTTCCATCTTGTGTTATAAGGATTTAAGGGGTTAAACCACCCCAAAATTAAGGTACGAAGGGCTATCTTTGGGCCCTTATGACCCTGCAACGAAGAACCTTTGCGATTGTTTCCCACCCCGATGCCGGGAAAACCACGCTAACCGAAAAATTTCTTTTGTTTGGTGGGGCTATTCAAACGGCAGGGGCTGTCAAATCCAACAAGATTCGCAAAACAGCGACCTCCGATTTCATGGAAATCGAAAAACAGCGGGGAATTTCGGTTTCCACATCGGTCATGGGTTTTGAATACGGAGGATGCCGGGTGAATATCCTGGATACCCCTGGTCACAAGGACTTTGCCGAGGACACCTACCGTACGCTCACGGCGGTCGACTCGGTCATTTTGGTGGTGGACGCGGCCAAAGGAGTCGAAGAACAAACCGAAAACCTGATGCGTGTTTGCCGAATGAGGGCGACCCCGGTATTGGTCTTGATCAACAAAATGGACCGGGAAGGTCAGGATCCTTGGGATTTGCTGGATGAATTGGAGGCGAAACTGGTCCTTCATCCTTGTCCAATGACATGGCCCATTGGTCAAGGCGATCGCTTCAAAGGGGTGTATAACCGGGATAAAAAGGCCTTGGATTTGTTCTCGGCGTCCAAAACCACAATCGCCTCCGATATCCGGCACTTTGACCGAACCGATGACCCGGCGCTGGATGGGCTCCTTGGAGGCCTTGCCAACAAATTGCGGGAAGATCTGGAGCTTTTGGAAGTTTACGGCGCCTTTGACCGACAGGCCTACCTTGCGGCTGAACAAGCCCCGGTCTTTTTTGGAAGTGCCTTGAACAATTTTGGAATCCGAGAACTGCTGGACACCTTTGTCCAAATTGCACCGGAACCTGGACCCCGCCTTAGCCAAGCCGGGATTATTCCGACCGACCACCCCAAATTGACTGGATTTGTCTTTAAAATTCACGCCAATTTGGATCCCAACCACCGGGATCGTATTGCTTTCATGCGGATTTGTTCGGGAAAATTTGAGCGTAACAAATTTTACCATCATGTTCGTTTATCCAAAAAACTACGCTTTGCCGCCCCCTTGTTGTTTCAGGCCAGCGATCGAAACACCGTCGACGAGGCTTGGCCTGGAGACGTGGTGGGGCTCTACGATACCGGTAATTTCAAAATAGGCGATAGCCTAACCGAAGGCGAGCAATTATATTTTAAGGGAATACCGGCCTTTTCACCGGAGCTTTTTCGTCGGGTCGAAAACCTGGATCCATTCAAAGCCAAACAGTTTGACAAAGGGCTGCGGCAACTCACCGACGAAGGTGTGGCGCAACTCTTTGTACAGCAACCCGGTAACCGAAAAATTATCGGTACGGTTGGGGAATTGCAATTTGATGTTATTCAGTTCCGCATGCTGCACGAGTATGGTGCCAATGTTCGATACCAGTCCCTACCCTACCTCAAAGCGTGTTGGATTCATTCGAACCATGAAGACAAGGTGGATGCTTTTTTTCAATACCGTCGAGAACACCACGCCTACGATAAGGACGGGAATTCCGTTTACCTTGCCGATTCCGAGTGGATGCTCCAACGGCTGCAAGCCGAAAACCCGGATTTGGAATTTCGTTTTTCCGCGGAAATCATGGTGCATGGCGGGGAGGATAACGGGGAAGAAGGCTAGGCCATTGGCCCCAGCCTTCGTTTTAGACGTTCCCCAAAAAAAGCCTCAACCGATTGGCCTGGGGCAAACTCCTGAGGTAACGCAAAGCCCGTTCGCGGACCTGGCGAATGCGTTCCCTGGTCAAACCAAATCGTACCGATAAATCATCGGCTTCCAGCACGGGCCGTCCACCCAATCCAAACGAAAAACGAAGAATTTCTGCATCCCTGGGGGTAAGCCCACCCAAAAGGGTATCGATGTCCTTGTTCATCGATTCCCGCTCGAGTTCCCTTACCGGGTGGTTGGCCCCATCGGTGTCCTCCAAGCGTTCAAGCCATGGGGTTTCCTCGTCGGCTATGGGATGGTTGCCTTCGTTGAGGATCGTCTTATGGGCCCAGCCCATATGAGCTTCCACGTCCTCCGGGCTAAGATTCAAGGATTCGGCCACCTCGACCGGGTGAACATCCCGACCCCAGGCCTGCTCAAGCTGGGTTGCTTTGCGCTTGATTTGGATAATGCGATTCATTCGGCTGGTCGGTAGGCGAACCGTCCGACCTTGATCGGCCAAGGTTTGGAGTATGGACTGACGAATCCACCAAACGGCGTACGATATAAACTTGAAACCTTTGGTTTCGTCGTAACGATGGACGGCCCTGAGGAGACCCAAATTACCCTCGTTAATAAGATCGTTAAGACTTAAACCATGGTTTTGGTACTGTTTGGCCACCGAAACGACGAATCGCAGGTTGGCTTTAGTCAACTTTTCCAGGGCGCGCTGGTCGCCGGCTTTGATTCGCTGGGCGAGCTCTACCTCCTCGTCGGCGGTAATCAGCTCGACCTTACCAATCTCCTGCAGGTACTTGTCCAGCGAAGCGGTTTCGCGGTTGGTGACCTGCTTGGTAATCTTTAACTGACGCATGGGCGGATACTTAGATCGCTAAAATTAAACGAATAACTCAAATGCTTACTTATTGCGACCGCCAAATAGCGAGCTAAAGAAGCCTTTGCGTTCGGGTTCCTTCGGAGCCGACTTCACGCGGTTGGCGCCACCCGGACGCTTGCCGCGGTTTTGGCCTTCGCCGCTGCGGTTGCCGCCGCCGTTGCGGTTGCCACCCCCACGGTTTCCACCGCCGCGATTGCCTTCGCCACGCGGACGGTCCTCACGGGCCGGACGCTCGCCGCGATCTTCGCTGGCCGGACGGTCCTCGCGGGCTGGGCGCTCACCGCGCTCCTCGCGCTGCTCGCCACGGGGGCGGCTGCGCTCGCTGCGGGGACGATCTTCACGTCCTTCTTGACCTTCGTCGCCCGCTACCGGGCCGGCTTGCTCGCCTTCGCTGCCCTCAGCGCGCTCTTCGCGGGCTGGGCGCTGGCTGCGGGGTCCGCGGTCGCGGCCACCCTCGCGTCCGACGCGCTCTCCGCGGTCTCCGCGGGGCTCACGAGGTCCGCGCTCTTCGCGGGGACGCTCTTCGCGCTCCACGTAGCCTTCGGGCTTCTCGAGAAGCACTTTGCGCGACAAGCGGAGCTTGCCT
>JBJTSS010000259.1:0-2516 GCA_046079785.1 Bacteroidota bacterium | reverse complement strand
ACCATGCCCCAATCCCCGTGCACGGCATCCGCCGCATGCATAAACAGCGAGGGGGTACCGGTTGAGTTCAGCGTGGCCGAAATCTTTTGGGCCACGATGGCACTTTTGCCGATTCCGCTCAGTACAACGCGGCCTTTGCAGGCCAAAATAGCTTCGACCGTAACCGACAAGGGCCCCAATGGCAGGGCTTTGAGGGACAGAATCGCTTGGGCCTCAAGGTCCAAAACACGTTCTGAAATTTTTTTGAGGCTCTGTAAATCCAAAATTAAAATTTATCGTTATCTTATGGTGGTCTTAGCACCGGGCCTGTTGCCCGAGGCAAAGCACAAAAATACCCTGATTTCCATGGCCGAAGGTCTAGTTCAAGAAAGCATCTCCCATCAGCTCCGCAGAGCTCTACGGGAATTTTTCGGCTTTGATCGATTCAAGGGTCAACAGGAAGCCATCATCGAAAGCATTTGCGAGGGGCACGACACCTTTGTGATCATGCCCACCGGGGCAGGCAAATCCTTGTGCTACCAATTGCCCGCGGTCATCTCCCCCGGGACGGCCATCATCATCTCTCCCTTGATTGCCTTAATGAAAAACCAGGTGGATGCGGTACGTGCCTTTTCGGGCACCGACGGCATCGCCGAATTTTTGAATTCTTCTTTGACCAAATCCGAACTCAAGCGGGTCAAGGCCAATGTGGATGCCGGGATCACCAAGATGCTATACGTTGCCCCGGAATCGCTGGTCAAGCAAGAAAACCTGGATTTTTTGCATGATCACCAGATTTCATTCGTGGCCGTGGACGAAGCCCATTGCATCTCCGAATGGGGGCATGATTTTCGGCCCGAATACCGAAATATCCGCCAAATGGTCAAAGCGATCGGGGACGTACCCCTCATCGCCCTAACGGCAACGGCCACCGAAAAGGTTCAAAACGACATCATCAAGAACCTTCAGATGAACAATGCGCGGCTTTTTAAGTCGTCCTTTAACCGCACCAACCTATTTTACGAAATGCGCCCCAAAGTGGATGCGGTCAAAAGCATGGTGCGCTACATCAAAGAAAATTCCGGTAAATCCGGAATTATTTATACGCTATCCCGCAAAAAGACCGAAGAGCTTGCCGAAATCCTCCGGGCCAACGATATCAAAGCGGCTCCTTACCATGCCGGTTTGGAATCTGCCCAGCGGGTCAAGAACCAGGATGATTTTTTGATGGAAGAAATCGATGTTATCGTGGCGACTATTGCCTTTGGGATGGGGATTGACAAACCGGATGTGCGATTTGTTATCCACTACGATATCCCCAAATCGATTGAATCCTATTACCAAGAAACCGGCCGAGCAGGTCGGGATGGCCTCGAAGGAGTTTGCATTGCTTTTTACGACGAAAGGGATGCCGAAAAATTACAGAAATTCATGAAGGACAAACCGGTTGCCGAACGCGAAGTCGGCAATCTCTTGATTCAGGAAGTCATGTCGTTGGCCGAATCCGGGTTATGCCGTCGCCAACAAATTTTGCATTATTTCGGCGAGGCTTTTGACGATGCGCAGTGCAACAAAATGTGTGATAACTGTCGCAATCCCCAACCCACCGAACAGGTACGCGACGAAATGATTCTGCTCCTCCAAACGGTGCAGTCCTTCCAAAAAGCCTTTAGTTTCCGGCATATCAGCCATTTTTTGGCGGGAGAAATGACCCCGGAGATCGAGGCCTACGGCCACCAAAAACTACCCGGTTACGGGGCGGGTCGCGACAAGGGGCTTGCTTTTTGGAAAGCCTGCCTACGGGTGGCCTTGCTCCAAAACCTGCTTCACAAGGACATCGAGCAATACGGAACATTGCGCAACACCCCCAAAACCCTAACCTATCTGGAGGATCCCTACGTTCTACGGGTTCCTCAGGACCATCGTTTTGACACGGTCAGGGACAGCGATTTTGAGGGACAGCGGTCGGAGGCTTTGGACCAAGCCCTTTTGGATTTGCTCCGCGATCTGCGCAAAAAACTCGCCAAAGACAAGAACCTCCCCCCCTACGTCATCTTCCAGGACCCATCTCTCGAAGAAATGGCCACGATTTACCCCAAGACCTTGGCAGAAATGCAGCAAGTGGTAGGGGTCGGGCCGGGAAAAGCCCTCAAATTCGGCAAACCCTTCGTGGAACTCATCGCCAGTTATGTGGAAGAAAACGATATCGAGAGGCCAGAGGATTTTGTCGTCAAAAGCACCGGTGCCAAATCTGGCAACCGAGTTTTTATCATCGGGGCCATTGATCGCAAGATTCCATTAACCGAAATCGGAAACAGCCGAAGCCTGAGTTACGATCAGGTTTTGGACGAAATCAAAGGCATCGTGGACTCCGGAACCAAAGTGAACCTGGATTATTTTATCCAAAGCAGCCTGGACGAAGAAATCGTGGATGAGATTTACCAATATTTCCGACATGCCGAAACGGACGATCTCCAAGTCGCTTACCAACACCTGTTGGCCGGTGATTTTACCGAAGAAGAAATCAAACTGGTTCG
>JBJTSS010000258.1:0-3575 GCA_046079785.1 Bacteroidota bacterium | reverse complement strand
TTTTGACCGCATCCACCCCCAAACTGGCACCGCGCGTGCCCGCTCCCAGTTCCGATTTGACTTCCAAAAGATGCAGTCGAGACATGGAATGGAGGAGAGGTGGGTTTATAAGAGGGTTAAATACGAGGCCCAAGGGTGTAGGGGGGCTGGAAATCTTTAAATTTGCGGCCCTTCTTCCCCAAAACGCCCTCAATTGCAAAGTTACGCAGAATTTTTGGACCTCAGCGTGGGCTTCCCCCAGGATGGTTGGAAATTGCTGGATGACGAATTGTACTTCCGCGATATCAACCTCATGGAATTGGCCGAAACGTTCGGCACGCCCCTGCGTTTTACCTACCTACCCCTGATTTCTCAAAAAATTCAGGAGGCCAAACGACTATTTGGCCAAGCGATGAAGGAACACCAGTACCGAGGTTCCTACACGTATTGTTATTGCACAAAATCCTCGCATTTCAGGCATATTCTCGAAGAAGCCTTATCCAACGATATTCAATTGGAAACCTCCTCTGCTTTTGATATTCCAATTATCGAAGCCTTGGAACGCAAGGGCTTAATCCGTAAGGATATCATGATTGTTTGCAATGGTTTCAAAAAGGAACTATACAAGGAAAATATCGTGGATCTGTTGCACGATGGTTTTCGTAACATCATTCCTGTTCTGGATAACAAAGAAGAATTTAATTATTACGACAACGAAGTCGAATCCGAAATGCAGGTCGGTATTCGCTTGTCTGCCGAAGAAAAACCTGATTTCCCTTTTTATACCAGCCGACTTGGCATCCGAGCGGACGAAATTGTGGATTTCTACCAACACAAAATAAAAGAAGATAAGCGATTCAAGCTCAAGCTTTTACACTTTTTTGTTTCCTCGGGATTCAACGATACACCGCATTTTTGGAACGAACTCGAAAAATTGGTTTTGACCTACGCCAAATTGCGCAAGGTATGTCCGGATTTACACATGCTGGATATTGGTGGCGGTTTACCCTTCAAGAATTCCTTGGAATTCAATTATGATTACACCTACATGATTGGGGAAATTATAGGTCGTATCAAAACCATCTGCCAAGAAAACGGGGTGCCTGAACCGGATTTGGTGACCGAATTTGGATCGTATACCGTGGCCGAAGCGTCCGGTATCATCTTCAAGGTCTTGGGTAGAAAACAGCAAAACGATCGCGAAAAATGGCTCATGGTCGATGGGAGTTTGATCACCATGCTACCGGATGTGTGGGCGATGAACCAAAATTTTATTATGCTCCCCTTGAACAATTGGGATGCCGAATACGAAAAAGTCAATATTGGTGGCATCACCTGCGATAGCTTGGATTACTACAAAACCGAACCCAACAACGCCTCCACTTGGATGCCCAAAACCCGAAAAGCCCAGTATTTGGCCTTTTTTCATACCGGCGCTTACCAGGAGACCCTGAGCGGAACAGGTGGTATTCACCACTGCCTAATCCCCACCCCCCGGCATGTCCTCATTCGCAAAACCAAGGACAATCAAGTGGATTACCGTTTGTTCCAAGAAGAGCAAAGCAGCAAACAAGTCCTCAAGATATTAGGATATTAAGGCATTCAGCCTATCTTTGCCGACCTTAACCTCAGACCATGGCCGTCAGTACCCTCAAGCGCAAAGCTGCTAAAAATCGCATCAAATCTGCCCTGAGAAACCAAAAACTCAAGGGTACCACCCTGGGATCCTACGCCAACCCCAACCGGGTTGCTCGCGTTTCAATATCGGATTCCATTGCTCAGCAGAACCAAGAAAGCGAGCAGGCCTAGGCTCCATCCTGGTCGATTTTACCTCTAGACTTGCAACACCCCCATGTTAAACCGTTCGGTAACGGGGGCATGATTGGCTGCGGCCAAACCCAGCGATAAGGCATCGCGGGTTTTAACAGGATCAATAATTCCATCAACCCACAAGCGGGATGCCGCATAAATGGGTTGGGTTTGCTCCGAATAACGAGCTTTGATATCCCGCAGGAGGGCCTGTTCCGATTCGGGATCTTGCGCTGCACCTTGGGCCTTGCGGGCACTGTTTTGGATTTGCAGTAAGACTTTGGAGGCTTGTTCACCCCCCATCACGGCCAATTCAGCACTGGGCCATGCCAAAATAAGGCGAGGATCGTAGGCCTTACCGCACATGGCATAATTTCCAGCTCCGTAACTATGACCGGTAATGATGGTGAATTTGGGAACGACGGAATTGGCGACGGCATTTACCATTTTGGCACCGTCTTTGATGATGCCCCCATGTTCCGAACGAGACCCCACCATAAAACCCGTTACATCTTGCAAAAAGACCAAAGGAATACCCCGCTGATTGCAGTTGGCAATGAACCGCGTGGCTTTATCGGCTGAATCGGAATAGATCACACCACCAAATTGCATTTCGCCTTGGGCATTTTTGACCACTTTGCGTTGGTTCGCGACCACGCCGATGGCCCATCCATCTAATCGAGCATAACAACAAACGATACTTTTGCCGTAGGTTTCCTTGTAGGGTACCATACTCCCCTCATCCACGATGCAATTCAGTAAATCCATGACATCGTACGGTTTGTTGTTACCGGCAGGGAAACGATCATAGAGGGACTGCGCATCATCGGCGGGCGGTACGGAGGCTATCCGATCAAAACCCGCCAAGGATGGTGCAGACAATTGACCCACCAATTGCCTTATGCGTTCCAAACAAGCCGCGTCGTTGGGCATTTTGTGATCCGTTACCCCGCTGATATCGCAATGGGTATCGGCACCACCCAAACGTTCGTTGTCCACCTCTTCCCCTATGGCCGCTTTGACCAGGTAAGAGCCTGCCAAGAAGATACTTCCGTTGCCCTCAACAATCAATGCTTCATCGGACATGATGGGCAAATAGGCCCCGCCAGCAACGCAGGATCCCATTACGGCAGCGATTTGGACAATGCCCATGGATGACATGCGGGCATTGTTACGAAAAATCCGACCAAAATGCTCCTTGTCCGCAAAAATTTCGTTTTGCATCGGAAGGTAAATACCAGCACTGTCCACCAGGTAGATAATGGGCAGACGATTCTCCATGGCAATTTCTTGGGCACGCAGGTTTTTTTTGCCAGTGATCGGGAACCAAGCTCCGGCTTTGACGCTGGGGTCGTTCGCAACGACCACACAAAGGCGGTTTTGGATACTCCCCAATACCACCACCACCCCACCCGATGGGCAACCGCCTTCCTCTTCGTATTGACCCCAACCGGCCAGTGACCCAATTTCCAAACGAGGACTCCCGGGATCCAGCAAAGCCTCAACCCGCTCACGGGCGCTCAATTTGCCTTTGGCCTTGAGTTTGGCCATGGCCTTGGGACCACCCCCTGCCGCAACTTCCTCTTCGATTCGACGAAGTTGGGACAACAAATCTTCAAAATAGGCTCGGTTCTGGTTGGACATACGGGGGAAAAGGGATAGAGGCTTGGAACGACAAAGGAATACCTCCAAATTTAGGCAAGACCGCTCGCATCCCCTATCTTTGCAGCGAGGGTAAGTCTTGTACGACCAGCTCCTGCTTAATCCCCCAGGGTAGGAATGCAGCA
>JBJTSS010000257.1:0-2891 GCA_046079785.1 Bacteroidota bacterium | reverse complement strand
AACATTTTTTGGACCGAATGGGCCGGATTCAAACTGCTGTAAGGGTCTTGAAAAACCATTTGCAGGGCCAATCGGGTGGATGCATTCCTGGTAAATCGCCCATCGTGCCAAAGTTTCTCGTCCAGGAACCGTAGTTCACCTTCGGTCGGTGCCAACAATCCGGCGACCATCCGCGCCAAACTGCTTTTGCCTGAGCCCGATCCACCGACCAAGCCCAAGGTCTCTCCTGCTTGGAGCGTAAACGAAACGTGATTCACTGCTTTTAATCCGGAAGGGGTTGTCCACGACAAGGACTTGGCCTCCAAAACCGGGGTTGAAAACGGGGGGCAAGGGTCAGGGAACCCGGGTATTCCGTGGGGTTTGGCCCCCAACAAAGCCGAAAAACGAGGAAACTCCGATGAAATCCACACGTCAGGACAGGGCCCCGATTCTACCAAAGTCCCGTGCTGCATGAGGGCTGCGCGCTGGACCAAACCACTCATTAGAGGCAAGTCATGGCTGATAAACCAAAGGCTCAGTGAACGCCTGCTCCGAAGTTCTTGGAGCAAGAGAACCAAAGCGGCTTGGACTTCCACATCCAGCGCGGTGGTTGGTTCATCGGCAATCAAGAGCGATGGGTTTCCGGATAAGGCCATGGCAATCATCAACCTTTGACGCTGCCCCCCACTCAATTGATGGGGGTAGGATGACAATAACCGTGGAGCATCGCGCAGTTGGACCTCATCCAAAGCCTCCTTCATGGCCTCGAACCTCGCCTTGGCGGTGAGGTGGGGATGGTACAAACGGTAACATTCTTCCAATTGATCCCCGCAACGCATCACCGGGTTGAGGGCCGTTAACGGTTCCTGAAATATCATGGCCATGGAACGGCCACGCAGACGTCGGTACGTCTCTTCGCCACAAGTCAAAAGGTCCACCGCTTCCCCTCCGGTCGGTGGCCACCAACGGAAAACTTTGGCGTGTATGCGCCATTGCTTGGGGTTCAACAAACCCATCACGGCCAAGGCCGTCAAGGATTTCCCTGAACCGGATTCCCCGGCTAGACCCACCGCATCTCCTTGGTAGAGCACCCAATCCAAATCCCTGACTAGGTCAGGCCCCTCGAGGGTACCCAATCGCAGACCTTGGACCTCCAGGAGCTTTTGTTGACCCAAAGTCGGTCCAGCCATGGCCTTCATCAATTCCTCACCAACCAATACGAACGGCTTTGCGAACCAATTCGAAGCACGATGGCCACGTCACGAGTCCCTACCGGTTCCAAATCGGCCAAGTAGGTATAACCGCGCGCCGGATCCAAGAATTGCCCCCCAATCCACCCCCTACGCCCTGGCCTCAAATCACCCAGGATGCGGAGTCCCAAAAGACGATTGGACGTCGTTTGGCTTTGGGGGGGACAAAAATCGCAAAGGCTCTCTTCGCTGTAGGGCGATCCTTGGGGAAAGCCTGAAACGACGGCGCCCAAGGCCCCGGCTGTATCCATAACAAATTTTAGATCCATTAAATCCCGGCCATCCCGGCTATCCTTGAGCCTGTAAGTACCCTCCGGCACCGCCTGCACAAAGGCAGTTAAGCGATCCTCGGAGACCGTGGAAACCGCAGGCGATGGTTTGGTAGGCTGGGGCTCCGAGCAAGAGGCCAGCAAAAGCCCGAAGAACAGCACGACGGCGTTGGGCGTGCGGGCAGCTTCTATAATGCGACGAAAAAGGGCCGCGGTTAGCAAAGCATCCCCCAAGGCTCGATGCCGACCCACGGTGGGAATACCCAAACCGCGGCATAATTTGCCCAAAGAGTACGAGGGCTGGTCCGGTAAAAAATGACGTGCCAAAGCCTGGGTGCAAAGCAGCGAACGTTGAAACGTACGACCTACCAAGCCCATTTCATAACACAAGTAACGATAATCAAAGGTGACCGGGTGACCGACCATCCAAGCATCGCGGCAGAAGTCCTCCACCTCGGAAGCCTTCTCGGCAAAGGAGGGAGCGTTACGGACCATATTTGGGGTAATTCCAGTCAAATCGGCCACAAAGGGTGGGATTTCACGTTGGGGGTTAAATAGGGATTCCCATCGTCGTTCGGAACCATCCGACTCCAGACGAACCATCCCCAATTCCATCATGCGCTCGGGTGGAAAGTTACCCCCGGTGGCCTCGATGTCCAAAACAACAAAGGCCGGCGCGGTCTCGAGCAAGCCTGGAAATTCATCGGGGTTGAGCGTTGCAGGGGGCCTGGCAGCGCGGGGTCGGTGAGCGGCCAAGGGGAAGAATCAGAAGGGCATATCGTCCCCACCCTGGACCGAATAATCCGGTTCGGAGGGCAAAGGACGAACGGGAGCAGCCCCCATGCCGGCCGATGGAGCGTGTGGTGGTGGCATTGCTGGCCCACCGGCTCCGGCGGCAGCAACTTTCCAAGCCCGGATATCGGTGTACCAACGACCGTTGTACTCCCGGCTTTCGACTTCGATGGAGGCGGTAATCTCGGAACCCGTTTGCAAAGGAAACTGATCAATTTTGTCACCCCACAAACTCATGCAGACTTTGCGAGGGTATTGACCTTTGGTTTCCAAAATAAATTCTTGTTTGCGCCAGCTGTTCCCGCTTCTTCCTGTACCGGTGACTTCAGGTAGCATTTGGATGATTTGACCGGTTATTTCCATAACAATTTTGATTAAGACCCGTCGAAGATGCTCCAGGAGGCCGCAAAGACCGTCCGGAATCAGCGAAGGGTAAAGACAAAAATACGGGGCAAGCGCTTGGCCAAGCATGATGCCCGAAGACGTTTATCCACATTCGTCAGCGAGTCCGCGTATTTTTGGCCTTTATGGCGATAAAATTCACCTCCTGGGGCGCGGCCAGGCAAGTTACCGGCAGCATGCACCTTTTGGAATTGCCGGA
>JBJTSS010000256.1:0-1282 GCA_046079785.1 Bacteroidota bacterium | reverse complement strand
ATGGAGGATTTCTACGAGACCCCGGTCGATAACGCCAAGCGGTTCGCCGACCTTGCCCAAGAGGCCGTCGCCAATGGCTACACAGCATTCAAGCGCATGGCGGTTCCGCCCACAATGCCGATCGAAGGCCAACAACCGGTGCGGGCCGCCGCTTGTAACAAATCACTTTGCCTCGCCAAAAAAGCTGGAATTTGTAAAACATCTACCGATTGGGCCGCCATGGCCGCTTCTCCTTCGTTATGAATATCGGTTAAAACGGGAATGGCGTAGGTTGAACGCACTTGGGACAAGACTTCCAAAGCGGCTTCGTCCCCAATGCCGGTGAACGAGGAGGCCGAGGAACGGTTGGCTTTGCGGTAGGACGCTTTGAACACGTACGGAATATTCCGCTCTTGGCATAAAACCGAGGCTTTTTCGGCTACTTCCATGCAGAGGTCCTGGGATTCGACGACACAAGGCCCGGCAATCAAAAAGAAAGGCTGCGAAGGCATACCTTCCAACAAGAGATCAAAATTCATGGTCATTTACGATAAGCATCCCGCATTCCCCAAAGGGATTTCCATCGTAACAACAGAACTCCCCAAACGGCTTCTTTGATAATTCCTTTGGATATTTTGCTTTGGCCCAAGGTACGGTCGGTAAAAATGATGGGAACCTCGGTGATTTGAAAACCGGCTTTCCAAGCCTTGAACTTCATTTCAATTTGAAAGGCATACCCTATAAAACGTATTTTGTTAAGGTTGATGGTCTCCAATACTTTGCGGTGATAACATTTAAAACCAGCCGTAGCATCGTGGATTGGTAAACCGGTAATAAACTGAACGTATCTCGAAGCAAAATACGACATCATCACCCGACTCATCGGCCAGTTGACCACGTTGACTCCTGTAACATATCGGGAACCAATCGCGAGGTCGCAGGGTTTTTCACGGCAAGCCGCTAACAATCGTAACAAATCGTCTGGATTATGCGAAAAATCGGCATCAATTTCAAAAAAATACTGGTAGGTGCGGGCCAAACCCCACTGAAAGCCGGCAATGTAAGCGGTGCCCAATCCCATTTTGGCCTGCCGTGGCAGAAGGTGAACCCGACCGGGGTATAGCTCCATGACTTGTCGGACCAGATCCTGGGTCCCGTCGGGTGAACCATCGTCCACCACCAGAATTTCCAAAGGGTAGGCCAAGCCCAAGACCTTGGTCAAAAAGGCGGTTATGTTTTCCTTTTCGTTGTAGGTTGGGACAATCACCAATGCATCCGATGCCATAGCCTGCAAAATACGGCC
>JBJTSS010000255.1:0-3791 GCA_046079785.1 Bacteroidota bacterium | reverse complement strand
CCAACCCAACCGGTCCCGTAATACAAACGCACAGCCTGGACTGTTGTTGGATTGCTGACCCTTGCCCTGATACCAACCCTAGCTCTGGGTAGAGGGGCTTCGTTCCAACGACCCAAACTGTCGTATTGGTCCAAGGACTGCACGACTGGGCCTTGCTGTGCCACTTCGGTCTGGGTACGGAGGTAGTTGTATCGATTCGTAACAAAACTTTTGAGGGAAGTAACCCCGCTAGTATAATTGGCCGTGCTGTATAATTTTTTGGTATCTGCCGCCACCAGCGCCGCAATCCTAGCATTCATGGTATCGATGACCGGATGCAATCGGGAGGGGTTAAACGACTCCGCAAGAATGGCGCGGTAATGGGCCAAATAGCGTTGACGCCATTCCGGAACATTAAGTAATTTGTTCAGCAGAGGGTAATTGGCGTTGCTAACATTTTTGAAAGGACCCCAGCTGGTGCTGGTTGCCGCAGTGCTCAAAAAACTAGAATTACCATCGTATTCAAAAGGGAAGGTTCGACCAGTTTCGGGCTCGTAATAAACCATATAATCCATCTTGCCTTTCATGATATAGCTATCATCGTCCGCAAAGATGTTTTCCACCGCGAGGTACCAGAGGATGCGATCGATATCCAGGTAACGCCGGGTACTATCGGTTGGGGCTGAAGGCACCAGACTCAAAGCCCGGCAGGCCTGTACCAAGGCCTCCCATGTCAAAGCAATATCGCTGGATTTGAGGCTATAGTAATTTTTGTACAAGTTGGTATCCAAACCCAAAAAATTCATGCCCGCAGTCCCGTCACCCCAACCACCACCGGGCGCACCGCCCGATACACCGGTCGTGGCGCGAAAGCGAGGCCCGTCGTTACTCAAAAACCATTCTTTGAGAAATTCCTTATCCACATCTTGAACATGGTCATAAACGCCCCAATCTTGTCCGTTGAGAAAAAGTCGGACAAAATTTCCTTTGGCAATAGGGGTATGTCTTCGGGCGGTTTGGTTGTATAACACTTCCCGCATAAATGTGGCATCCCCGTGGGCATTGTTGAATTTGAGGTTACGAAAACCCATCAAATCTTGCCCAGGCCTAAGCCAGTCAATTTCGATGCCAAAAGACTTTTTTTGGGATGAGGTAATCGTGGTGTAGGATGTGTTGCCTCTAAAGCGAACCCCCACGCTGTCCAAGGTGATCCCCCCCATGGCGATGGTTGCAGGAATGTTGGTCTCGCTGGTATAATTCTGGCCCAAAAGAGTCCAGTAATTGCTCTGCGGAAACGTCAAGTTCACGGTCCGAATACTATCCGGATGGTACAAGCCTTGGTCCGGCCGGCCCCCTGTATAAAGGGTCCGCCCATCCGGGGAGAAATACCATTCGGAAGGCAAGTTTTGGGCCTGAACCATGGCACATACCAAGATCAGGCCTACCGCTCTTGCGGTGGAATACCAAATTTTCATATGAAGCGAAAGTTAAGACTCGCCTCAGTCTTTGAGACAACGCACCGACATACCGAACAACAAAAAGTTGGAATTACGGAACATGCTCGTCGAAGCGTAATTGAGTTGCCGGCTCCAGGCCTTGCCCGGATCGGCCTGGGTGGCAGACCACCAAAAACCGTGGATGCCTTGCCCACCAAAACCCCCTGTTGCGGCCCGAAAACCGGCCGCCCTTGCCCGGTAGCCCACCAAATTGGCCGCGCCGGCGTTGGGAAAATCCCAACCCAAGGTATCCTTGAGAGCGCCCCCTTCCTTGTCGCCTCGGCTAATGTATTCCTGCAGTGTGGTCCATTCGGCATCGGTTGGAACATGCCAGCCGGTAGGGCAAAGGCCTCGGTTATCGCTAATCGCAAAATGGTTGTATAGCACGCCCTCCAGGGTATCCTGGTCTGGATCGTTGGTATAAAAGGAGAAAGCTCCCGCCGAGGTTGATAACCAAAGGGAGTCTTCCTCGATGACCGGAATTTCATCCCCGTTGCGGTAGCTGGAGGTCCTGAGATTTTCACGCAACCAGCATTGATCCCCGATTTGGACGGTAGGGTAGGTGTTTTGCTCCACATCACGAACCAACTCAGCCCCCGGGCAGGGCTTGTAAACCAGTTGAACGGTTTCTTTGCGGCAGGCCGAGAACAACCCCATTATCAGGATGGCGATGGCCCATCCTTTAGACCTAATAAAATACGTTTGGGAAGCCATAACGGTAGATTTAAGCAAATGTAGGCTTCTTTGGCCTATTTATCTCCAGCCTATGGTTGGGTTGGTTTTTGACTTTCGGGCGCGGCCTTGAGGCAACGTACCCCAAAAGCATCTTGCCGAAAATTAAACGTTCGGTATAGGCGACCGCTAAAAAAATTCACCTCTCGGTACCAAGCCATCTTGGACAAATTCACTGTCGAAGTCCACCACATGGCCATCATGCCTCCGGTATAAAATTTTCCGTCTCTGGCCCGCAATCCAGACGGTCGGGCTCCAAAACCCACATCATCTACGGCCTTTTCGTTAGGGTTCTCCCAGCCACCCTCTGCAGGCTTCATGACCGTGGACTTAAGGGAACCCCCGGCCACCCGGGGTCCACCCAGGTACTTTTCGAGATCCGTCCATTCGCCATCGCTGGGGATGTACCAACCGGTTGGGCAAAGGCATCGTTCGTCCATCACCGCATAATAGTTGTAAATCCTGCCGTAGTACCAATCGTTATCGGGGTCGTTATCGTACGAGCACCAAGCCGGTTCTTGGCGACGAATAGCCTCGGCCCATTCCATGTCCGTAGGGGCATGCTTGATCGGGTCTCCATTCTGAAACGTATCCACCCGCAGATTTTCCTTCATCCAAACTTGGCGCCCAATTTTGGTCTCCCCCAAGGGCTCCGGCATACGCTTGGTTTCCTTGCATGACACAAGGCCCCCCAAGAATCCCACGAGGAGGGTCGCAAACCAAAGTCGTCCAACCAACATAGCCCCAAAAATACTCCAATCGGCGCAAAGAATCCTTAGGGATGATCCAGTTCATGGCCATTCTAATGGTTCTCAACAAATCAAATACAATAGGAAAGAATTCTAATTTTTTAAACACCGCACGGTTAAACCATGAGCGCGATTCAAATTATTCCGATCCACAGATGAACTTGAACTGCTTAAACCAAAGAACCAAGCATTGTATACAATGATTTCGGATGAAGTCCACCAACTTGCGTAGGAGCCTTCATAATAAAAACCGCCGTTCATATCTGCAAAACCACCGGGTATTGCAGAAAATCCCGTTAGATTATTTGCTCCAAGGTTTGGTAGGTGCCAGCCACCCAGTGCAGGCGACTGAGTAGTTGATTTTAATTTACCGCCAACGTTTACACCGCTCCAACCAACTAAATTCGTATCGATTCCCGGCTCAATGGTAAAGACTGCCTCACTGATTTCTGAATGTGACGGCACATGCCATCCGGTTGGGCATAAGCCCCGATTATCAGAAACCGCATAGTGATTATAAAGTTTGCCGTAAACCGAATCAAAATAAACTTGACTTGTATTCATTTGATACGCCCCAATATGACTTAATTGGGTACTCCACCAATCACTATTGCTCAACCCCGTTGGAATGCTATCTCCATTCCGATACTTACTGGTCTTCAAATTACTCTGCAACCAACACTGGTTTCCAATCTGTACCGTATTGTACACATTTCCGTCGATATCGGTAACGGTGGGGGTACCAGGACATGGTTGAGGTGATGGAAGTAACGTCGCAAAACTAACCTCATTCCCATACGATGTTCCCAAACTATTTGTCGCATACGCACGGACA